>NZ_JBXWRL010000008.1:0-142647 GCF_059612885.1 Ruegeria sp. YKSD179
ATGCCGACCCCGAGCAGGGTATAAATCGCAGCGAGAACAACGACAGAAGAAAGACCTGCTATCACTATTAGCCGGTCTCGCTTCAAGCTGCGCTCTAGCGCAGTTCCAGTTGCTGTGGTCACAGTGCGCGTAGAGTTAGCCCGACCAGGCGAACGGGGCGAAATGTCCGTTCCTGGAGCCAGTGGAATCGTCCCATTCAACTCCGAAGGCATTGAACTTACTCTTTGTAGCCCGCGCAAGTGCGAGCGTTGTTGTTACCGGATGTGGGACATTATCGATCTTGATTGGGCCACCATTCGGAAGCGCGCTGTTGACAGCTTCGACCTCCTGCTGAACCAACTCACCAGCTGTCACGGATATCTTGTCTCCTTCGGACACGAAACTGATCGGTCGTTTCTCGACACCCGCAACTTCGCCGACCAAGGGCCCTAGCGCCTCCATCGGACCACCCGCAGCTCCAGTGGCGATATCGCCGATCGCTGCAGTTTGTGCATCACTGGCGTTCTCATCGACAATCAAACCGACTTTGATGTTTCCTTCGGACATCGCGCTCGGTGCGTGAAGCAAGACTATGAAGGACAAACCGTCTAGCGAAATACCGTCCTTTTCCCCTTTAAGAATTTTCATCGCAATCGCTGCCTTGCAATCACCCTCGGTGGGCGTCGCGGTCAGATTTGTCGTAATGCATGGGCACAAGAAATCGCAGTTGCAAGTTTCCATGTACTCGCCTTCGATATGCCAGCCAGCCATAATCAATCCTCCCTGAATATTGAGAGTATGTCACAACTTTTGACTTCACGCACCTTTGGCAATCAATGACCGCTAAGTCCGCAAGGCAGACGTTCACGGAATTTTGCCGAATGACCGCGACGAGCCCAGAGCAGCCTGATCGAAATCATTTGTTTTGTAGAAACAGCATCCATGATGCGTATTTGTGGGCTCTTTTTAAGCGGACTATGATTGTAGGTGCTCCGGGAAAGTCAAACTGTATGAATGAGCACCCTCAGAGGCGGTTGGCCGCGATAATGATGCTGGACGTAGTAGATTACTCCCAGCATATGGCCAATGATGAGGAGGGCACGCTCAGGCGCATGCGAAGTTTGCAGAAATTCGCTTCCGTCCATTCCTCCGTCTATAACCATTTCAACCAGGAAAGATCTCTCATCAGCCGAGACACCTTCAAGCTGACCCGCGCCGCCGCTCTTAGCGAGTGGCGTCAACTCTGTTCCGGATAGGTTCGCGGTTTCCCCGGCAAACTGAGACTGGTTCGAGTTAGTCTGACAGCACCTAGCTTTCCACAGAAGTCACCCAGGCTTGTACTCTCGATCCGCCTCTGGATCCTCAAAAGACACTGCCTGCTTCGATAACTCTTCCCAAAACGCGCCTGGGATACTCTCAGATGCCCAGTCGATCGTCTGTTTAACCCGTTCAGGCTTGGAGACCCCGACAATCGTCGAAGCAACACGTTCGTCTTGCATCGAAAACTGAAGTGCCGCGGCCCCGGGCGATACGCCATGCTGACGACAGAGCCTCTCGACGGCCTTGACTGGCTCGAGCTTGGGCGCGTCAGCGATCTGGTAGGTGACGCGCGGCATCTCTGCGCTGCCCTTGGCAAAAACGCCGCCGGCGTAGGGTGCTGCATTCAGTATCGCGATCCCCCGAGCGCACGCGTCATCGAACATCCGACCCGCGGAGCGATTGATCAACGTCCAGCGATTGTGGCTGATCAGCGCATCGAACGGATAGTCTCGCAAGATCGGTTCCATGATGTCGAGCCGGCCCATGGCCAGCCCGACCGCTTCCGCGATGCCCTCTTCTTTCAATTTGAAAAGCGCGTCGATCGCGCCGCCCTCTCGCGTGATCTCGCCCAGATCGCGCGCGTGTTCGGGATCATGCAGATGAAGCAGCGGAATGCGATCAAGGGACAATCGCTTAAGGCTCTCTTCCACGGATTGCCGCACCCGAGCAGCGTCAAACCGGCCCGTCTCCATGTCGCGGTCGAGCTTGGTCGAGAGCACAAAACCGTCCGGCAGTCCACCCATCTCATGGATCACGGCACCGACCCGCTCCTCGCTGCGGCCGAAGCCGTAGTTGTTCGACGTGTCGAGAAGATTGACCGGGCTTTCAAAGATCGACCGAACTGTGGCGCGGGCGCGGTCTTCGGTGACAGAGTACCCGTAGGTGTCCGGCATATCGCCTAGGCCGGAGGCTCCGAACCCGATAGAAGTCACGGCGAGCCTTGTGGCTCCAATTGGGTTTTGTGTCATAATTGTCCCCCTTAAATCGACCCGGCCTCGACCATATAGTTATTGGCCGTGCACATCGCGGCATCGTCTGACGCCAGAAACAGGACCATCCGGGCCACGTAGACTGGGTCTATCAAATCCGGCAGACACTGGCGGTCAGCATGTTTCGCGATGGCTTCCGGGGTGACCCACAGGTCTTTTTGCCGGTCGGTCATAATCCAACCCGGCACGATGGTGTTGACCCGGATGCGATGCCGTCCGAGATCCCGCGCCATCGTGCGCGTCAGGCCGTGAACGGCAGATTTTGCCGTGGTGTAGGCGGGAAAACCGCCCCCCGCTTCCCACCAGGAGTTGGATCCCATGTTCACGATGGCGCCGCCGCCCGCCGCGATCATATCCGGCGCCACGGATTGAATGGCAAAAAACATATGCCGCAGGTTGGTGGCCATACGTTCGTCCCAATATTCCAGAGTAACGTCTTTCCAGTCGTGCCGGTCATCCCGCGCGGCGTTATTGACCAGCACCGTGATCGGCCCAAGTCTGTCGCGCAACGTGTCAATTGCGGCACGCAAGGCTTCGATGTCGCGCAGGTCACAAATTTCAAACGTGGCCGTCTCGCCGATCTCGTCCGCTAGTGCTGCACTACCATAAGCATCGAGGTCGATAAATCCAACCTTCGCCGATTGTTTGGCAAAGCCTCGCACGATCTCGGCGCCGATGCCCGAGGCGCCGCCCGTGACCATCACTGTCTTGCCCTTGAGGCTTGGATAATTTGCAAAGGTCATACCATTGCCATCCTTTTCTGTAGAAAACTTTTGCTGTTTCGCCGAATATTTTTGCCTGCGCCTTCTCGCCCAGATGTGCGGATAGGCGCGCTGCTTGCGCAACCCAATCGCTGTACTGACAGCGTAGCAGACAGACCGGCCAATCGGAGCCGAACATCACTCTGTCTGGCCCAAATACGTCGATTACGTGATGTACATAAGGACACAACACATTATCCGACCAGTCATGCTCTGCCTCGGTAACAAGGCCTGAAACCTTACAATACGCGCCCGTATCTTCTGCCAGTTTGCGCATGCCCTCTGCCCAGGTGTCGAAGCTGTCGCTTCGTTCCAGTCGAGGCTTCAGGCAATGACCGAGCACCGCGCGCATGCCCTCGTGGCGCAACAGCAGTCGGTGGAAGTTTGCGAGATGCCTTGGAAAGCCAAGGCAATCGAAGGTCAGGTCCAGATCCTCGATGGCCCGAAAGACCCAGTCGAGATCCGGGCGGAGCATCCAGTCATCCTCCGGAATATCTTGGATCATTGGGCGGACGCCCACAAATTTCGGGTGGGCCGCAAAACGTTCCAGCGCTGAGATCTGCGTTGGGTCTTCAAAGTCGATCCAGCCCACGACCTTAGCGACGGTCGCCGTTTCTCCGGCGATTTTCAGAAGGTACTCCGTTTCCGCGAGCGTGGGGGCTGCCTGCACCAGCACGGTTTGCGCGAAGCCATGAGCGGCCAGCAAAGGTTGCAGATCCTCGGGTCCGAAGACGCGTGCAATCGGCGCATCCGGCAACATCCAAAAATAGTCTCCGCGCTCCGGATCCCAATAGTGTTGATGCGCATCAATTCTTTGCACGCGTTGCGCCATTTCGTAACCTGTCTTCACTGTGAGACTGCGCCAATCCGGGCCGCAAGTCACGACAAAGTGGAATATGTTGGCAGAAAAGGACGAGAGGCAAGACATGAACAGCTACGATCTCGAAGGGCGGGTTGCCGTTGTAACCGGTGGAGCAAACGGCATAGGGCAGGCCATAGCAGCGCGCTTTCGGACCAGCGGAGCACAGGTGGCCATATGGGACATGGATGCAGAAAACGTCGCGCAGTCGGAAGTGGAGTCCTTTTTCGCCTGCGACATTTCGCATTGGGAAAGTGTCCGCGAGGCGCGGGATGCGACTCGCGATGCTTTGGGTCGGATCGATATCGTCGTCAACAGCGCCGGGATCGCTGGACCCAACGCGCCGGTGGAAGATTATGATATCGCCGCATGGCGTCAAATCATGGAAGTCAATCTGACCGGAACCTTCCTTGTGAACCGTGCGGTCGTGCCGGGCATGAAGGAGAAAGGCTATGGCCGGATAGTCAACATCGCCTCTGTCGCAGGCAAAGAAGGTAATCCGCAGGCTAGCGCCTATTCTGCTTCAAAGGCGGGTGTGATCGCATTAACAAAATCGCTAGGCAAGGAACTCGCGGATCACAACATCGCGGTTAATTGCGTGACACCGGCGGCGGCGCGGACCCGGATTTTTGACCAGATGTCGGAAGAGCACATTCAGTACATGCTGTCGAAAATTCCGCGTGCCCGCTTCGTCGACGTCGAGGAGATTGCAGCTATGGTCACTTGGTTGTGCAGCGAAGAAAACTCTTTCACGACGGCTTCTGTTTTCGATCTGTCTGGTGGGCGGGCGACTTATTGAGCTTTGAAGGTCTCACACCAATCCGGATGCCAACGTGATAGAGGAGGCCGATTTTCGATTAGATCGCCGACCGCCCAAGCCATCCGTTTTGCATCCATTTCCTCAGTCACCTCATTATCCGGGCAAATGATGTAGAAATCGCCACGCTCAAGACGTGGGAGCATATAGTCGACAAGTTGTTCGGGGCTCCACCCTCCCGGATTGGGCTTGTGGGGGCCGGTAATGGTAAAGCCTGGAACCAGTAGGTGTGCAGTTACTTGACATTCTTCGGAGTTGCGGAGCTTGTGCTGCAACTGCTCTGTGTACGTTTTGAGAGCTGATTTTGTAACGTTGTAAATGACGTTGCCTGGTGGGTTAGTGATGCCCTGTTTCGAGCCTGTATTCAAAATAATCCCAGGACGTCCTTGATCTAGCATGCGTGGTAGAAATGCACGTTCTGCATAGACCGCCGCCCAAAAATTGACTTCCATTGTGCGATGCCATGCATCAAGCGCATCATCAGTACCGCCTGCTACACGGTCGGCCGCGTTATTCATCAAGAGATCAACGCGGCCTAACTCGCTAAAGCAGCGGTCAGCAAGCACAACCATTGCACCTGCATCAGAAACATCCATTGCTTGGCAAAGAAATGGGCCGTGAAGTGTTGCAGCAGCAGCTTCGAGGCGCAGAGTATCCAGATCAACCAGAACAATGTGCATCCCGCGCTTTGACAATGCTTGGGCTGTAGCTAGCCCAATACCAGACGCAGCACCCGTTATGACGGCGACTGAACCATTCTTAAGGGCCTCATGTTGCATTAGTTCTCTCCAAAAATGAGTTGAGCGGCGCAGTTTTAAACGCGCCGCTCACGGCTAGCACTGGTCACAATTTACTTCACGCAAGTGTCCACGTTGTCATTGTTGCAGACGTCGAGACCGGTGTAGATAGGATCATCAACGGATTTGCCATCAACAATGTCTTTGAGGATGAACATCGCCTTATAGCCCATTTCGTACGGACGCTGACCCACGAGGCCATTACCAAGGCCGTCTTTAGTTTGCTCCAATTGCATCGGCAGTGTGTCGGCTACAACAATAGTTAAATCGCCGGAGTCCATTTTTGCTTTATATGGCTCCGCGGCTGAACGATAGGCGTTATCGAACCACTGTGTAAATGCTCCAGTGGACAAGAATGCAGTCAGATCGTCATTTGCAGCCAGAATGTCCGACATGCCTTGAACGGCAACGTTACCGTCGTCATTGGTAATGAGCGGGCAACCAGATATTTCTGTCCAGCCTCCCTCACCGGCAAGAGCTTTTCCCGGAGGTGTCCCAGTATCCGCACCGGCTAGTGTGTCGCGTGCACCTTTAAGACGTTCATTATGGTTGGCTGCAGCCGCGCCGCCGGTTTGAAGACAAATTGTGCCGCCGTCAGGATGGCGAGCTTGAACTAGTTTTGCCAGGTTCACACCGATGTCGTAATTGTTGGTACCTACATAGGTAGTGCGTAGACTGGCATCTTCAGGGAGAAGATCCGAGTCCCAAGTGATTACTGGAATGCCGGCGGCTTCCGCGTCCTTGAGAACTTTACCCATTGCAGGAGCGTTCGACGGGGCGACGGCAATACCGTCAATACCTTTGGTGATCAAGTCTTGTACAATTTGTATTTGCTCAAGTTCGGTGTGCTCACCGGGCCCTATGTATTCACAGGTCACACCGTCCAGCTCCTCTTGAGCTTTGTAGCATCCATCACGGGCCAGGTCGAAGAACGGGTTGTTCATTGCCTTTGGAACGAGAGCAAATGTTTTTGCGTGACCATCCGCAAGCGCCATTCCTGACATTGCAATGGCTGCGACCATTGTGGTTGCAAGTAATCTCTTCATAGTTTCCTCCCTTGAGTTGTTGAAGAGTAGTAGTTAGGGGTTATTTTCCCCCGCGGTTTCGGATTTGTTCCAGAAGAACTGCCAAAATGAGGAACAATCCGACAAAAAATTGTTGCCAGAGCGCCGGTATTCCGGCGAGGATCAGCGAGTTTCGAATAAGTTCGATAAGCGCTGCGCCAATGGGCGCTCCAAGCGCAAAAACAATGCCGCCCATCAGATTGGCGCCGCCGATCACGGTGGCCGCGATCACGGTTAGCTCCCACGTGAAGCCCATCGCGTTTGTGACCGAGCCGGTGTAGCCGACAAAGAGAAACGCCGAGAGACCCGCGGTTAGAGAACATACAACGTAGACAGAGACCAACATCCGCTCAACTGGAATACCGGCAAGCTTTGCCGCATGCGCATTGCCGCCGATGGCAATCACCCAGCGCCCCCAGGTCGAGTAGCGCCAGATCCACCAGAACACCGCCGTCAAAATAGTGAGCATCCAGACCACGTTTGGGATGCTCAGGATACTGCCCCCGCCGATCCACTCAAAAAGGTCCTGATCCGGTCCGAAGTCCCAGATCATCTGGTTGTTTGAGACAACCCGTGCGAGCGAAACGACAATCGACAACATCCCTAACGTGACGACGAAAGGTGGCATGCGCAGATAAGCGACGAGAACGCCATTCACAAATCCCACAAGTGCAGCGACAGCCATACAGCCCAAAAAACCGAGCCCGATCCCAAAGCCGGCCTGCATAATCAAGCCCGTGACGATCCCAGACAGACCGACGAGTGATCCGACGCTGAGATCAATGCCCGCTGTACAAATAACTGCCGACATTCCAAGCGCCATGATCCCAAAGAATGCCATGTTTCGTGTAATGTTGAAGATGTTCCGCTCCGTCATAAAGGCGTCGGAAACGAACGTCATAACGACTGCAAGTGCGATCAACGCAAGGAACACCCAAAATGGCTGCGTCCTTATGATTGCTCCAAATCCGGAAACTTCTTGCCGGTGTGTAATGCTCTCGTCGATTGCCGCGTGATCCATTTCGCTTAATTCGTCCGCCGGTCCGTGTCCCGGATGTTGGCGTAGTTCTTCGTCGGTTGGTGGATTAGTGGTCATGCTGCTTCGATTGCCCCGATGATTAACCCGGTAACTTCTTCCGGGGTCGTTTCGCTGATACGTTTATCTGCAACTTTTGTGCCTCGACGTAGAACCGCGACCCTGTCGCATACGTCAAAAACATCTGGCATCCGGTGTGAAACAAGGATGACTGCGTGACCGGTGTCTTTCAGTCGATGGATGAGCGCCAAGACCTCTTTCACCTGACGCACCGAAATGGCAGCCGTTGGCTCATCCATCAAAACAAGTTTCGGATCACTAAGTCTTGTGCGCGCGATCGCAACGGCTTGACGTTGCCCGCCTGACATCTGCCGCACCAAGTCTCGCGGGCGGGTTTCGGATTTCAACTCACCAAAAAGTTCGCCCGCCTTCCTGTACATGGCCGAATAATCCAGCATGGAAATTGGCCCAAGCTTTTTTCTGAGTTCACGCCCCAAAAAGACGTTGGCAGCGGCCGTCAAGTTGTCGCAAAGGGCTAAGTCTTGATAAACGATTTCAATGCCCGCTTCCCGGGCGTCTATGGGTTTTGAGAATTCGATACCCCGGCCTTCGATGCTTATTGCACCGGAAGTCGGAGGAAAGTTACCAGCAATTATTTTCATCAGGGTCGACTTGCCAGCACCGTTATCACCCATTAATCCGACGGCCTCGCCGGGAGCAATCGAAAGATCTACGCCTTGCAGCGCATGAATGGCTCCAAAGCTCTTTGTAATGTTTTTGAGCTCCAAAAGGCTCATTTTGCCAACACCTCCATAATGTTGTTGCTACCTCGACCGAATTAGAGAGACGGTATCTCAACCGTTTCGACCTTAACACAAGCGCCAATTTGCGCACCGTATAAATCCATCGAGCTGCGCCCTATTGTGATGAGGTCGACGTCAGACATCTGAGAGCCTAACTGGCTGGCCAGTCTTCGTAGACTGCGTTGCGGCTTCGGCCATCGCAAGCGAGTTAATCCCGTCATCAAGCGTCACCGGAAGCGCCGATCGGTCGCCCAAAGCATCCACGAAGGCAGCCCATTCGTTAGCGTAAGACGGCATGTAGCGCTCAAGAAAGAAGTAAGTGGGCTTTGCTGCGGTCACGCCGGCCGTGGTGGATTTGACTACGGTGTTTTGCAGCATGTTCTGGGCTTGCAGGAGACCCTCTGATCCCAACAACTCTACACGCTGGTCGTAGCCATAGACGGCACGCCGCGAGTTCTTGATGACGCAGATGCGCCCATCCGCATAGGTCATGGTCACAGCAGCGGTATCGACGTCCCCCGCACCGCCGATCTCCGGGTCCACGATGGAGGATCCAGCGGCCATGATGCTCACCGGGGTCTGACCCATCATGAAGTTGGCCATGTCGAAGTCGTGGATCATCATGTCGCGGAAGAGACCGCCGGACACTTTGATGTAGGCAACCGGCGGCGGCGCTGGATCGAACGAGGTGATCGACAGAAGCTCTGCCTTTCCGATCTCGCCCGCATCGAGCGCCGTCTTCATCGCGCTGAAATTCGGATCGAACCGACGATTGAAACCAATCATGATGGGTTTGCCGGAGGACTTGGTGTTTTTTCTGCAGGCACGTGCCCGCTCAAGACTGAGATCGACAGGCTTTTCGCAGAGAACGGCCTTACCGGCGGCGGTCGCGGCCTCGATCAGGTCGGAATGCGTGTCCGTAGAAGTGGCGATCAAAACCGCGTCGATGCTGTCATCCGCGATGATTTCCTCGGTGGTACGCGCCGTACTGCCATATACGGCGGCAAGCTTTTCAGCATTCTTAGGGATATAGTCCGAAACCGCAGCAAGAGTGCTGCCCGGGTTGGAGGAAATGGCGGTGGCGTGTACACCGGCAATGCGGCCTGCGCCCAGAAGTCCGACTTTGATCATCGCGGGGTCTTTCCGAAAAGAGGGTTATAGTGTGAATGCGGCGCGGAAGGCTTCGAGAGCATCTTCCGGATTGTCCTTGGCGAAGGCCTCCATCCCGACGGGGCCGGCATAACCCAGATCATCGAGAGCGCGCGCAATGGCGGGCCAGTTCATCTCGCCTGTGCCGGGCTCGCAGCGACCGGGATTATCGGCCACCTGCACCTCGCCGATCCACGGCAAACAGGCTTTAGCGTGGCGGATCACATCCCCTTCTCCGATCTGAGTGTGGTAAAGATCGAGGTTGATCCGCAGCTCTGGACGGTCGACCGCGGCCACAAGTGACAGGACATCGGAGGTCGAATTGAATGGACAGCCGGGATGTTCGCGTAGATTGAGGTTTTCCAGTGTGAAGGTCACTCCCTCTTTAGCGGCCATGTCACAGATTCGGTTCAGTGTATCGCGGGCGCGCAGCCACATGCCCGGCGCGACATGCGCTATCTGCTGGATCGGCAGACCCCGATCACCCAGACCAGTTCCGTGCAGATTGAGGCGATGCACGCCAAGGCGTTTGCCGACCTGCGCCGTATCACGGGCCGATTTCAGCAGCATGTCGGCTCCTTCGGCATCGGCGAGCCTCCCCTCGAGATAGCCGTTCATGATCGTGAATGTCGCACCGGTTTTTTCGAGTTGGTCCAAGTCCCAAGCCGGCCAGTTCCAGAGACCAACGCCAAAGCCCATCTCATTCAGACGCGTCGCGCGCCAGTGGATCGGTTTGTCTTGCCAGAGCATCTCTGCGCAGGCCGCGAGTTCAAACGCCATCTCAGATATCCTGTGGTTTGTAGTCGGCGGTCTTGCCGGGCATGACGCCCTGCAGGAGTGCGACCGATTTCTCAAGTCCCTCAAGTGAGTTCAGGAGCACGTCCTCGTGCTCAATCGACAGCCAGCCGTCGTAGCCCGCCATCTTGAGCCGGATGCAAAACTGGCGCCACCATTCCTCGCCGTGACCGAAGCCAAGCGTGATGTAAGACCAGCTGCGGGCCGGGACGTCCATTAGTGAGCCGTTTTCCAGTAGGCTTGTCGTCGCCTGAACCGGCGCATTCAACAACGTGTCCTTGGCATGGACGTGGTAAATCGCATCTCCCAAAGCTTCGGCCGCGACCAGAGGGTCTGCTCCCATCCAGAAAAGATGCGAGGGGTCGAGGTTCGCGCCGATCACGGGCCCGACCGCCTCGCGCAGTCTTCTCAGGGAGGGAACGTTGTAGACACACTGGTTGCCATGAAGTTCGAGCGCGATGCGCTCAACGCCATGCTCGCGAGCCAAGCTCACGATGTCGGTCCAGAAAGGGACCAGTTTCTCTTCCCACTGGTAGCGCAGAATCTCCTTCGTCTCAGGTGGCCAGGAAGAGACGATCCAATTCGGCATCGTGTCGCTCGCATGGCCTGCGGGCAGACCGCTCATCGTGCAGACGGTCTTGATTCCCATGGCTCCTGCAACGCGTATCGTGTCCTTCAGTCCTTCGCCCTGAGTCGGGTCCGTTGGGTGCAGCGGATTGCCGTTGGCATTCAGGCTGATGATCTCCAGCCCGCGGTCCGAGAAGGCTGTTTCGAATGCATTGCGGGCTCCAGTATCGCTCAGCATTGCCTGCAGATCGAAGTGCGGCGCCATGGACCAGCCGCAGGTATTCACCTCGATCCCCGAAACGCCCAAGCGCGCTGCGTTGTCGAGCATGCCGTCCAGAGACATTGCCCCTAGGCTGTCTGACACAAACCCAAGTTTCATGTCGCGGCCTCCTTTGGGCGATCGTACAATTCCGGTTTCGATATGATTTCCACGGTCTGCTTCGTGCCGGTCGTCAACGCTCTGGCGCCAGCTTCGGCCACAGCCGACGCGCAGTATCCATCCCACGCGTTCGACGCGATTTCAGGGAACACGCTTGTTTCAGCAAAGCGGAGAAATTCCCGGTTCTGTCGCACATAAGCTTCGTGATAGCGACCGCGCCAATCGGCGTCGTAGCGCGTCCTGGACTCCAATTTAATGTCCGTCCTTGTGTAGGCCACGTTGTTCATGGTTACAGACCCTGCCTCACCTACCAGCTCCGCGCGAACGTCGTACCCGTAGGCTGCGTTGTTGTTGATTTCTATGGTCACCAGTTGACCGTCTTCTGTTTCCACAACCATCACCACCGGCGCGACGCGGTCGTCGGACCGCCGGGGCTGGTGTGCTGTCACGCTTGTAAATTCAGTACCAAGAACATGCCGCACGACATCGAATTCATGCGGTGCAGAATTTGTAATGGCCATGGCAGCAGTGAAATCAGCCGCAGGCGTTTCCACATTGCGATGAAAATTGTGCATCATGAGAGCGCGACCCAGGCGGCCAGATGTAAGCGCTTCCCGCATTTCGACGTAAGATTGGTCGTAGCGACGCATGAAGCCCACCATGACATACTGTTTTCCAACGCTCTGCTCTGTTTTGATCACATCGAGGCATTCGACCGAAGACTGAGACAAGGGTTTCTCGCACAAAACAGGCTTACCCGCCGCTATGCAGGCCTTTGTGAGCGGCGCATGAGTGAAATCAGGCGAGGCCACTATCACGGCATCCACATCCGAACGGCCTATCACCGCCTGGGGCTCGATTGAAACATCTGCCGCTCCAGTTGCGTCGGCAACAGATTGCGCGCGCGACCTATCCATATCGCAAATGACCTGAAGCTTCCCCATGGGAAGATTCTGCGCGACGATACGAGCATGGTCCTCACCCATTAAGCCCGCGCCTACGATGGCGAGTCGGATCATCCGACGATCTCCCTCAGTTTTGTCGCGCCATTCGCTGACCACTCGCATTCAGTTCACACTAGCAAGGGACCGATGGAGTTCTGGGTCAGCAAGTAGTTGACTGAACCGCCATTGGCCGCGACGACACGCGTTGCGTCATTGGTGCCTTTCTTGATCAGGTTTCAGAAGCCGCGCAGGGCTAAATCGAAGATCACTGCGATGCCTTTCGCCCATGCGTTGCACGGGAAGAGCGCTGCGGTCACCTCTACTGCGAAGGTTTTGGTGAAATTGTTGTCGTTTTCCCCGGATTGTAAGGCTTCTTGATTGCAGCCTAATTCTTATGTTGGCCATTAGGCCGAATTGTTCGCGAGCGGGTGCACATAATTGACGATCTGCTAGAGCAGGCGGTTTCGTATCGCAATTGCGCATTTGGCCTCCCCCAAAAACGTTGACGCCTAGTCTCTCTTGCAGGCGCTGCCAACGACATCTGAGTGCATCGTTGACATCTTTCACATCAATAGTAATTCTCCAAAAGATGTAATTTCGTCTCATTTCGTGTCGAGGCGCGATCTATTTGAGATTAAATGAGATGAAAAGACCAACAATTCCCGACCTTGCAAAGGCTGCTGGCGTTTCCGTTTCAACGGTCAATCGTGTACTAAACCAACCGAAATCGGTTCGCTCGCCAACGCAGGAGCGTGTTCTTGCCGCCGCAGAAGAAATCGGATTCTATGGCCTTGGTACGATTGAACACGCCGTCAAAGCCACAAGAACCACCCATCACCTCGGCGTGCTCCTGCAGAGAGGCTCTCGGGCCTTCTATCGAAACCTTGGTGACGCTATCGCTTACGCAGCAGAAACTTTTGGCAGTCACAAGATTGAGCTAACGCTGGAGTTCTTAGAGGATCTGTCGCCGGAAAAAGTTGCAAATCACATCATCTCGATGGGGGAGCGTTGCGAGGCGCTAGCAATCGTAGCTCCTCAGCATCCGCTTGTTGCGGATTCTATCGATGCCGTGTTGGAGCAGGGCGTTCCAATCGTGTCTCTAATTGGCCCACTATCCGCGAAGGGGAACATAAGCTTCGTTGGGCTCGACAACTGGAAGGTAGGACGAACTGCCGCCTGGGCTTTTGACAAGATGGTGCGGATACCCGGAGAGATTGGGGTTCTTGTTGGAAGTCATAGGCTTCGGAACCAGGAAATGAACGAAAGCGGATTCCGGTCCTATTTTCGAGAACACAACTCCCGCTTTTCGGTTCTCGAACCACTTCCGACTTACGAATCTGCGGCTGTCGCCCGCGAACATGTGGAAACGCTGCTCACCGAACATCCAAGCCTCTGTGGCCTCTACATTTCAGGAGGAGGTGTCACGGGCGCAATTGCAGCCCTAAGGGCGATGCCTAAACGAGACGACTTCGTTGCAGTTGGTTACGAACTTTTCGACGATACGCGTGCCGCCCTGATTGATGGCACACTATCCATGATCATTTCGCATCCGATGCAACGTTTTGCGCGAGAAACCGTCGCAACACTGATTAAAGCCAAAATTGCCGGCCGTTACGGTGGCGCGCACCGAGTCGCATTCGGGTTCGACATTTACACACCAGAAAGTGTCTGAGGTTTGGACGCAAAGTCCTTAGTCTCAGGACTCATAGCTAGGGTCTTGTCAGAAGAACTTTGCTTGAGCGGGGCAGGGCGGTTACCCAACGTCTGGTATGAGCCCAATGCGGCTTCTGCCTACCTCACAAACCAGCGCCATCCCCGACCTTTTCAGTTCGAGTTTCAATCCCTAGCGGGCAAAGCAACCTCGCCTTCCCAGTCAGAAATACGGTGCGGTAGCGCCAGGAATTTTGACGCCACACGTGTTTTGGTCGTTCCACTTCCAGTCATCCCCGAATATTTGCCGGTAGAGGAAACTATCCGCCAGTTGTTGACGCCGAAGGCAACAACCTTCCATCTCATGGTGAACGTGTCCTCTTGTTCACCAAAAACACAGACGCCACCGCCGCTGACACCGCTGGGCCCGCCGAAACCCGAGCCCACGCACCGGACAAAACCAGGATCGATTGGTCCCTCGTCAACAGTATAAGTCCCATAGTTGTCCTCTTTCCAGAACACGTCCTCGCCCGCGGAAATTTGCTCTTGGTTGACGACATAGAAGTTCGTTGCCGACACTTTCTCTGCAGCAGTCAGACAATGAGGTGCAATTAGAACTGCGGGGATTAGCATTGAACGCAACATGTTGTTTCCTTCGACAGTGGGGCAAAGCCAGCATGATAGAGCCTATGTTATTTATTGCTAGGAAGGGAACTCATAGCTGGACCTGCAAAGTCAGCTTTGTCCGCAACTCGGACGTTCGCTGCAACTCGCTTGAACGTCTACTTTGCGGACAAAGCGGACCCCATCCGCGCTTGTTCCAATGTCCGCATTTTGCGAATATTGAAAGGCACGAAATCAAGTCTGAGAGGAATAACACTATGACAAACCTGAACCAGGTAGACTGGTCGCAGTTGCCTATCCCAGATGACGATGGCGCAGCAGCCCATCTGACTGGGTCGAAGTTACAATCCGTTAGCCTCCCAGCAACAAATGGAACAACGGTTGATTTAGCCAGCCTTGACGGGATGGTCGTCATTTACATCTATCCGATGACCGGAAGGCCCGACACACCGTTACCCGATGGCTGGGATGGCATTCCTGGCGCACGCGGCTGTACGCCCCAATCCTGTGCTTTCCGCGATCACCATGCTGATTTGAAGGCGCTCGGCGTCACCCACCTTTTCGGTCTATCCACCCAATCCACAGAGTATCAGTCCGAAGCTGCAGACCGTATGCATTTGCCATTCCCGTTGTTGTCCGACGGAGAGCTGAACTTCACCAAGACCCATCAGCTTCCAACTTTTGATGTTGAGGGTATGACGCTTCTGAAGCGGATGGCGCTGATAGTGATTGACGGGAAGATCGTGAAAACATTTTATCCAGTGTTCCCACCAGACAGGAACGCCGATGACGTTTTGGATTGGGTGAAGTCGCAAAGCTGACACTCGTGCGCTCCGCGGCATTTGAACAAAAGGGCTCGCCCCGGTCATTCGCTGCATTCTGCGTGAACGATTGCTATGCGAACAAATCAGCCGACAAAACACGACTTTTTCTGTTTTTGGCCAAGTTCACGAATCTTTCAGTAGTTCCTAGTGCTACCGTTCGCATCAAGTTCCGACAGCGTCATGCCACCGCATACATTTTCTGACGGCCCGCTAAGGTTGCCGTCAGAATCATACATTGCGGTTATGCTGTTTGATCCTTGCGATTGATAGACAACAGAACCATCTTCGCCTGTTCCCGCTAAGTACAAAACGACCGTTCCGTCTGGAAGGCCACCTGAACCGGAATATGGACAAATTAATAAGTCCGGATGTTTATCAGAAATTGTTCCAGCTAGGGCATTTATTGGCACGAGTAGAACCACCGCCACAATCGAACCCAAAGACTTCATAATAGCGATCCTTACCACTTTAGGTTTGGCGTCCCAAGAACAGGACCCCATTAGGGCATAGAAAAACGTTGAATCGTCACGGAATCAAGCGCTTTGCTACTTTTCATGCTGCTCGCAGTAACGCTTCTCGATTTTTTGACTGATCCAAAACCTCTGGAGAACAACTAGTTCCAACACGAACATTCAATTCTGTTCTGCACGTGAAACTGATATTAAGCAGACTTCGCATTGCGTTTCAGTGCTTCCAAACTGTGTTTCCCGAAAAAATCGGTGAACGTACATTGTCAAGTTTCACGGACCAAACACTGTCGATCCTGGATCGGCGCTATCCTTGGTTGGAACCTCCGACAAATTCATAGCTTCCGCCCGCGACGCTAAATCAAGCCGCTCACGAATGACGCTTAGATGTACTGTTGCTGAATACTAGCGAGTAGCTGGACGCCGGGCACAATGTTAGCTTAGTGGCCTTTTGATCCGGCAAACTTGATTTGGCTCAAAGTCTGATTGGTTTGTCAGCGTATACTAACTCATGGCTTGAAGTCCTAGTAGATCGAAGACCAAACGCTTGTTGAGGTCCCTTCAAAAAAGAGGTCTGCGAACGCGCAACGCTTTGCTCCGTGTTTTCTTGCGGGAGTCAGGCCGAAACACTTTTGAAGCGATATTTGCGGCGAGAGGAGAGGATTACTCGAATGTTTTTTTCGCTGAAACACGCCATTGCTTTGAGCATGCTTTCGTGGTCACCACTCTCTGCTTTTGCGCAGGAAACAGTTGATACACGCATAGGACCACTTAGCTTCACACACGGTTTCACTACCGGCTACCCCACAGACGAAACTGTTGCGAAGCTATATGACGCAATGGACTTCCAAAGAGCCGTCCAAGCGTACATCTGGTCGATCCCGCTAGTCAGCATGGCCCAGTGGCGACGGGCTCACGAGGACGAACTCGGTGCCGAAAACGGCCAAATCGTATTCGTGGAAAGCTACGCCGACAAGATCGGCGGCCTGACCTACAACGCCACGACACCTTATGTCCTGCCCTTCATTGATCTTGCTGATGGACCGTGGGTCGTCGAAATGCCGGGACCGGAAGGTTCGGTCCGGGGGGCAGCGCATGACATGTGGCAGATCGGAATCACGCAGATCACCGAGCCCGGGAAATATGTCTTCGCAGGGCCTGACCAAAAGGTCCCGGAGGCGGAGAGTTACAAGGTCTACCATTCGCCGACCAACGGCGTCCTGCTGGGCATTCGCCTGATGCCGGAGGATAGAGATGAGCGCATGGCGCTGTTGGAAGAGATCAAGATCTATCCCTGGTCGGAGCGTGACGATCCCCAGCCGCGGGGCCACATCACCCCCGAAGCCAAATATTGGATGGCCGCAGCGCCGGTGGGCCTCGAGTACTGGGAACTGCTCAACGATACGATTCAACGGGAGCCCGTTTTCGAGCGTGATCGCTTTTTCATGGCGATGCTAAAGCCGCTTGGTATTGAAAAGGGAAAGGCTTTCAGCCCCGGCTGGCGGGAACAGCGCATCCTCATGGAGGCTGCCGTTGTCGGTGAAGCAATGGCCAAGGCTAACGACTATTCCAAACGCGTCGAAACGAGCCACTACCGCGATGATGTGCAATGGGAATATGCAACCACGGCAAACCCAGATCAGCGGGACGAGTTTTACGATCACCTGGATGAACGGGCTGCGTGGTTCTACGAAGCTGTAACGAATGATGTGGCCATGCACGGTCAGAAGACAGGTAAAGGCCAAGTATACATGGCAACCTACAAGGACGCTGACGGCGACTGGCTCGATGGGGGTACCGACTATGTGCTGCGTTTGCCTGCAGATGTTCCAGCTGAAGCATTCTGGTCACTAACAGTTTACGAGGTGAGCACTCGGACACTGGTTCAAAATGACTATGAAGTCGCTGACCGCTCGTCTCGTATGGACCTTTCTTATAATGAGGATGGTTCAATAGACATTTTTATAGGTCCCTCTGCGCCTGAGGGGGAAGCTGAGAGAACGAATTGGATACCGACTGAAGCTGGCCGCGCGTGGTTTCCATACTTCCGCCTCTATTCTCCCGAACAGCCCTTCCTGGACCAGACTTGGGTCTTACCAGACATTGAGAAGGCGAGTGAGTGAAGACATTCCAAGTCCAATCGGACAAGTTCGAGATTTTTCTAACAGATCAGGGGTAAGGACAGGACATGTTACGAAAGTTTGCAACCTGCATGGCGGCAGTCACAGCCTTTGGCGCGACAGCAGCTTCTGCCTCAGACTTAGGCGCGGCGGTCCAGAACCCAATCAGCTCATTGGTTAGCGTTCCCTTCAAGTTCACATTCGACAATGGAGCACCGAATGGGAAAGCAAACTCACTTGCGATTCAGCCTGTAATTCCGGTTACGGTTGGCGACTGGAACCTTGTTTCACGCTTTATCATCCCGCTCTACGACGCACCTGGTGGTGTAGCTGGATTGCCGGGCAACTCAGGGATCGGCGGCCCATCTCAGTCTGGTCGTACAACAGGTTTGGGCGACATTAACTACACGCTGTTCGCTAGTCCGGTCAAACCAGTCAATGGATGGATCTGGGGTATCGGTCCTTCCATTACAGCAGACAGTGCAACGGATGACCGGTTGGGGAGCGGAAAGTGGAGTGCGGGTCTTTCTGCAGTGGCTCTTAACCAACCAGGCTGGGGTACGTATGGCGGGTTGATCCGTCATCTCTGGTCGTTTGACGGAGACAGCGATCGCCAGGACGTCAATCAAACGCTTCTGGAACCTTTCATAAACTACAACTTGGACAACGGTTGGTATCTGATCAGCGATATGGTCATCACTTACAATTGGGAAGCGCCATCGGGTGAAAGGCTACTGCTTCCGATCGGTGGCGGCGCCGGAAAGGTAACCAAATGGGGTAATCAACCGGTCAATATTCGTGCCGAGGCGTACTACAACGTTGAAAGGCCCTCCAGCGCGCCAGAATGGCAAGTGGGATTTACTGTGCAGTTGTTGTTCCCCAAAGGCTGAATTTCGACTGCGAAATCAAGTTGTTTGGATATTTTCTGAGAATCGCTGCCTTAAATCAGAATATTTAGCCAATTTCAAAGCCTGCTGTAGGACACACATTCGGGAACTTGGGAGGATTATCATGAGATTCAGGAGTTTTTCATTCTATTCGGCCGTACTCTTTTTCTCGGCTGGTGGTGCTTTGGCACAGTTTGTGCCCACTGAGGAATCTCTTGGGGGTCTTTATAGAGGCAAGGCTTATTCACCTTATGCTCAGCGCGGATTTCCGAGTCAGGTCTTTTGGGGCGACACACACCTTCACACGGGCCTATCCATGGACGCTGGATTGTTTGGGAACGGCACCGGTCTTGATACCGCATTTAAGTTTGCCCGAGGAGAGGAAGTTGTGTCCGCGACGGGGCAACCGGCTAAACTCTCGCGTCCGCTCGACTGGCTCGTTACCTCAGAGCATTCCGATGGCATGGGAATGAGCTTCGATCTGTTTGAAGGCACGCCGAATATCCTTGCCAGTGAGCAAGGCGCTCGCTGGAGTGCCGCAATGAATGAGGGCGGCGAAGCGTCCGCCCAGGCAGCTATCGAATTGATACAAAACTTTTCGCAAGGGACGATGGACCCGAAATTGATTAAGGACTATTCACCTGGGTCCATAAAATACGGAGACATCTGGCAAAGTATTATAGATACAACTGAACAATACAACGAGCCCGGCAGGTTTACTGCGTTTATCGGGTTCGAGTGGACATCACTTGTCGCGGGCAACAATATGCACCGTAACGTCATTTTCCGAGACGATGGCGACAAGGCCTCGCAAGTGCAGCCAATGATCACGCAGGCTGCAGGTGGCGGTTCTCCTGATGTAATGAAGCTCTATGAGTGGATGGAGAAATACGAAACAACCACTGGCGGTCAAGTTCTTGCCTTAGCGCACAACGGGAACCTTTCAAACGGGGTCATGTTCCCTAATGATACACGCTATAATGGTGAGCCGGTCGATCAGGCCTATGTCGAAGCACGTGCCAAATGGGAGCCTCTTTATGAGATCACCCAGATCAAAGGCGATGGTGAGACACATCCGGCGCTTTCACCCGATGACGAATTTGCTGACTATGGAACCTGGGACAAAGGCAACCTGGATCTTAGCCAAGCGAAAACACCGGACATGCTTTCACGTGAATACGCACGAGAGGCGCTGAAACAGGGTTTCGCTTTGCAATCCAAACTAGGGACCAATCCCTATCGCTTCGGCTTTATGGGATCCACCGATAGCCACACGTCGCTGGCAACAGCTGATAGCGACAATTTCTTCGGCAAGGCGGCGAACGCTGAACCGTCCAAAGAACGGGCAGCACATCCTTTCATTTCGTCGGACATTGCGACATTCGAAGGATTTGAAACGCTGGCTTCTGGGTACACTGGTGTCTGGGCGACCGAAAACACTCGTACAGCTCTCTGGGACGCTATGGCTCGGCGAGAGGTATATGCGACAACAGGCCCGCGGATGATGGTGCGGTTTTTCGGTGGTTGGAACTTTAATGAAAACGATCTGCGTTCACGTTCCCCTGCGTTTGCCGGTTACGAAAAAGGTGTGCCAATGGGCGCTGACTTACGAGCCGCCACGTCAGACGCACCGAGCTTTATGGTTTACGCATTGCGTGATCCTATCGGTGCAAATTTGGACCGGATCCAAATCGTCAAAGGATGGATGGACGCTAATGGTAACCTCAATGAGAAAGTATATGATGTAGTGTGGTCCGGTGACCGCGCGCCCGACGCAGACGGGAAACTTTCGCCAGTGGGTGATACAGTTGACGTTGAGGCTGCAAATTACACAAACACCATTGGCGCGTCGGAATTGGCTACTATTTGGACCGACCCACAGTTCAACCCGGCCGAGCATGCCTTTTACTACGCCCGGGTAATTGAAATTCCGACCCCGCGATGGGTTCTTTACGACAAGGTGCGTCTAGATGCCGAAATCCCAGAGGGAGCCAACCTATCAACACAAGAACGGGCTTACACATCACCGATTTGGTACACTCCGCAGAAATAGAGTCGTATCATAGCAAGTAGTAAGCGATTGCCGCCGGGTTGCCGCTTTGGGATCTGGGCGGTCATTCGCTGCGGTCGCGAACAAAGATGTCGTTTGAACGTCTTCTTTGGGATCGTTGCAGTCATTGAAGCCATTTTAGCGAACGTCCGTTTCTGAGCGCAAACCCGTCGTTCGCACCGCGCCTTGCACAAAGCCTGACAGCGAGAGCGCGAGCCCGAGGGCTTTGCCCGGGCTCGCGCTCTCGCTCCTGTTGCGATGGTTCAAGCAACGCGCGAGATGCGAGTTTATATATAGGGATCTCGCGCCAAATCTCGCACCCGCGAGTTGCCGCGATCTCGCGCATCTCGCTCACGCTGAAACAAGCCAAATCCAATCTCGGTTTGTTCCTACGCGACCCGCAGTCTGCAGTGCATCTATCATCCGGGTAATTTCCCGTTTTTGGTCGCGATCGCGCGATGCTTTGGAGATGTCCAACTTCGAAGCGTACGCAATGAGATCCTGCATGTTGACGATCCGGTGCATTTCCGGTTCGGGCCATTCTTCGCCCCCGGGATTCCAGCTACCATGCTCATCGATGTAGAGCGAAAGAGCCTCGATGAGCTTTTGCTGTTTGTCGGGCAGCAGCCCCGCCGCATCAGCAATTTCATGAGGTGAGTTGGACATTGGCTCGATAAAGCACGACGTGACATGCTCCCCGTCGCTGTCGAGACCCAGCGCCACCTTCTGGAGTTGGTAGGAAAATGTAGCCCCATCTTCTCCATCCCGCACTTTTTCGGCGACTGCCTTGATTATATCGCCGTCTCGGGTGATTGAGATTTCTGCATCGACGGCGCCTTTGAGAGAAGAATGACCGCGTGCTCCGCGCGACGTGTCTTTGCCAGTATGATGAACAAGCAGGATTAGCCCATCGATTGCGTTCTCGATCGTGCTAGCGCCCTTCAGAGCCGCCCTCATGCCCTCGGGCGAATTTTCGTCACGCCCGCCGATTGCACGAGCCAATGTGTCTATGAACACGGATTGTACGGCCTGGCCAGCTTCCCGACCGAGCGTTCGGATTTGCTTTATCAAAATAGAAACAGCGTCCTCATCGCAAAGATCAAATCCACCATTGAGAACGTACATCGGAACGGGACCGACCTTTCTCAAAAGAGGCACAAGGCGGTTGCGCACCCCGCCCACACCTTCAAATGCGACATAGACAACTGGCCCGCCTTGCGTGCGATGGGAATACCAAGGCTTGTTTGCAGCAAGATGTGCGGCCATGTCCAACGCCAACCATGTTTTTCCGGACCCCGGCGGTCCAAAGAGCGTTGCGATTCCACGTTTCGGTAACCAACCCCGGATCGCATCAGCGTTTTCAAATATGGGTTCAACCTCTCCCAACCAAAAGCCATCGGGTGCAACGGGCTCTTGAGCGTCGCAGTCAGCCAGCGCCCGCGGGGCATGCCTGAGGCGGTTCCAGAGTTGCGTTGGACCATCTTCGATCAGGATTTCGTTTGCGTCCTTGCGGGGCGAGGGATCAAAAACACGCCCGCCGCAGGACGCCGCGGCACCTCGGGCTGCAGCGACACTGTCCGCGTCGGCGCAGAATATCGCGCCGGGAAAATCCTTCGCTGCCCGTGGCCATCTCTGGCCAAGCATTGCAACCACCCGGACGTCAGGTGTGGAAATGTCCTCTTTCATCGCCCGCCATATTGCCAGAGCATCCTCTGCGCCCTCCGCAACCAGAGTATGAGCCGGTTCGGCATCTGAGACCTCGAACCAACCTTCGCCAATTGGCCCAAGTGATTTTCGATCACCGACACGCACACCATCAGTTGAAAGCGGAACACGTTGCACGCCACAGATTTCTTCCATGGCATCCAACACTGGAAACACGCAGCAAGGACGGCCATCGGCAGCACTCGGATGAAAGCGGGCTGAATTTTTTGGAAGGTGTCTTAGGATGCCACGTGCATCGAGATACTTCTGGGCAGGCGTACCTTTGATCGGAAGAGCCTTTGACCAAAGCTGTCGAGCCTTTTCGCGGTTTGGCTTTTCCAACTTTCCGTTGCCCAATCTGAATGTTCCATCTCCCTGGGCTGCAAGCTGATCAAAATCCGCATCGGGAATGCGAAGGTAACCGCCATCTTCCGCCTCATGATCGTAGAAGGAACCGCGTTTTTCACCTTGCAGAACGACGGACTTGGATCCTCGTTGTCCAAATCTGAGGTCGCTTTGGGTCGACAGGGACATGTTGGGCTCACCGAAGGCTTCAAGTGCCACGCCGCGAAGAAGCTCGTTGGGTGCTGTTGCCCAAAACGCTGCTCGATCGATTGGACTAAAACGGGATTTCGTCATCCAAAAACGCGTTCCGGCGGTCCCGGTCCACTCTCTGTTGCCGCAGCTCAAAATACGCCCCCAACGCAACCCGCAATCCCTCATAGCCAAGGTCTGACCCAATCTGGCGAACCGCGTCAGTAAGTCCTTCTCGCTTCCAGAACAACGCCATGCGGTCTGCGGCTACCCGCAAGTCTTCGCGTTCGCCGTCAGTGAAATCGATCAACGTATCACTCATTTTTGTGCTCGCTTATTGCTGTTTGGCAGGAAGGTCGTTGCAAGACGATGCAGGCAGCTCGGGTTTGATTTTCTGCACAAATCAGAACCCGAGCAATTGTGCTTACCGATGCCGACGTCAGGCCCACGCATCCGGATCTTCGTCGGGATCATCCTTCGACCCTTGATCGGATCGCGATGAACCGACTTCAGAGGCAAATGTTGAAAGGTCTGGCCACTTGCTCTGTGGTGCAATCTCGAACCTGATTTCGGTCGATGTGCCTCGCCCAAATTTCACGGTGTCGACCGCAACAATACGAACTCGAACAGCCTTACCTTTTGGAATTTCGCCTGCCTCATTTGCGACCGATGCGACGAATGAGGTGATGGCACGTGAACCGCCACGCAGTTCGCGGACAGGGGGCTCATCCCAGGCTTCACTTCTCAGGTCCAGCGATACGGCAGGCGAGTGTTCAGACGATGGGCTTGGAGTTCCATTCCAATCATCTCGCTTCGCCAAGGGTACGAAATCCGCGCCATGCTGATCCACTTTGAGCCAACCCTGTTCTGCATTGGCAAGATCCAGATCTAGGATCTTGCCGGTCAGGTCGACTTCAGCCGCGTCGCTGTCAACGCACGAGGCCTTGAAAGTAGCAGTTCTAGCATCGAGGCGAATGTAAGGGCGGCCCGTGCCGCTGTTAGGAAATTGCATCGTATTTCTCCTTTTCGGTTTGATGCGTTTGAGTTTCAGGTTTCGGCGTATGTTTTAGGCGCCAGTCGTGATCGAGAATTCGAAAGGTCTGATGAGGCATGTCTCCTCCGTTCGCGGGCTGGTGGGCTCGCGTTTAGGGTTTTCGGTTTTCGGGTTGTTTAAATTCGCTCGGCTTTCAAGCTTTCCACTGCAGTCTGAATGTCGCTTTCCGGCCAGCTGGCTGCATATCCAAGCTTAATGGGTTTTGGTAACAATCCGGCCTTGGCATGTCGCCATATTGTAGCCTTTGACAAGCCAAGGCGCTCGGCAACTTCGCGGTCAGTTAAAAGTCGGTCGATCATATGACCCCTCATGAAATGTTAAATCATGAGGTTAATTTATATGAGAGCATACCGGCCTGTCCGGCCGCTTAATTTACCGGCCGGTTTCCTTCATTCGATCCGATACCCGTTTTCGTAATGCACTTGAGGTTGGTTTGATGAGTGGGTGCCTTTCTGAAACCCGACGGCAGACTTCGGCGCGGTTCACACGTGGCCCCATGTCTTTGGCCGCGTCGTCAATCAGTCTGTCTATCGCATCCCAATCGTGAAAACCTTTTCGTCCTGGATCACGATCCGCCACACCCATGAGAACATCCTGCGCTCGCTCAAAGTCGGCCAACCTGATTCTTCCGTCTGTAGTCTTATACGTTGACCATTGGGGCTTCCATGTTTCCAACTTTTCACCTTCCCGGCACAGTCTCACAATGCGGCGAGCATCTGCTTTGGAACGTATCTCAATCGTGATTACCTCGCCCCACCATTCAGGAGCCTGCTCGTCGCTCATACCCTTGCCTCCTTCAGCTTCACCACACTTGCGTCGCCATTGCCCGTGACATGATCAGCCCAGGCAGCCAAAAAGGTGCGGCGCTTTTCGATCAGGTCGGATCGCTGATACGCCCGCTCCACTGCATTGCCGACAACATGACCGAGTGATGTTTCAGCGACCTCGTAAGGCTGGCCGGTTTCTTCGGCCCAAGTGCGCAAACTGGATCGGAACCCGTGCGGGCGGGCAGTCATGCCCCGGTCACGCATGAGTTTGCACATAGTCATGTCGCTGATCGGCTTGTTTCGTTGCCCCGAGAACAACACTTCACCACCGTGGCGCAGGGCGTCCTCTACGACCTTTGCAGCCTCGTCGGTCAGTGGTACTCGAAAGTCTCCCGTCGCCCCCTTGCGACTCTTCACAAGCTCAGCAGGGATCGTCCAGATACGGGCGTCCAGATCGATTTGATCTGGCATTGCGTAGCGGACCGGGGCAGATCGCACTCCGGTCAAAATCAAAAGGCGTAGCGCGAGTTCAGTGACGCTCTGGCCAAGAGAAGCATAGAATACCGGCACCTCCTGCCACGGCAAAGCTGGAATGCTCTTCGCTTCATGCCGCTGTTTGCCGAGAAGAGCGCGGGCTTTGTCCACCGCCTGTAAATCTACATTCAGGCCCAAGGCAGCGGCATGTTTTAGGACAAGGCTTAAGCGATTCGCAGCTTTACGTGCCGTCTCCGCCTTTTCATGCCAGATCGGCGACAGCGTGTCTCGCACAGAGATCTGATCCACCTCAGCGATGGGTATCTTTCCAAGCTTGGGTAGTATGTGGTTTTCCAACGGGGAGAACCAGCGTCCCGCAGTTCCATCGCCTTTCAGTTCCGCCTTGCGCGCCTCAAAGCAATCCTGTGCTATCTCCTGAAGAATATGCAAATTACGGATGGTCTCCCGCTTCTCTGCTTCGCGCTTGGCTATAGGATCGATACCGCGCTTAGCCTGTTGCCTGTGCTCGGTCGCCATTTCTCGCGCAGCCTTCAGGGAAACATCGGGGTAGGGACCAAGGCCCATTTCCCTGCGCCTGCCGTGTATAGTGAAACGAAATACCCACGCAGCCGTACCATCCTTGCGTCGCACGAACCGTAGTCCGCCGCCATCTTCGTGCTTACCTGAACGGAGTGATTTTAATCCGACTGCCGAAAGCTTGTGTAGTTTGCTTGACAAAATTCGTCCCCCATCTCGTCCCCCAATACATGTTGTGGTACGGTGACATGAGTTGAGGCGGCCTGCAAGGTAGAAACGCATTAAAAGATTTTAGTTATATAAACATAGGAGTATCTATGACACTACATGATGTGGCTCAGTACATTTTCATTGTGCCCTCCTTTGGCACCACAACTTCCGTATAAAACGTTTTAAGCTTTCCAAGCTGCACTATTGATTTGGTCCAAAAACGCTTTTTTGTACCGATTGCCGGTTTGAATGATCAAACTTGGAGGTAATTATAAGTTTCCCGCTCTGTTCGGCGTGTAGATTAAAATTCTTTGATTAATGCGCTGCATTTGAACGGACATCGGGATTTTTGCGCTTCTCTCCGATATCAAGCCTATTTGCCATTCAAATTTTGCAGGATAGGGAATCCGAAGGTTGCAACCCTCACGTATTCGGCAAACCGGGGGAAATGTCGTACGTATGTTTTTTCTGGCCCATACCGGTGATCTGTCACAAAAAATTTCGAGATAACCTGTGTCATTGTCGCGCAGTTTTATCCGTATTTCGACGCGATGCCACACGCTCAATTGGGAAGATTGTACGCAACTGCGGCCCAAAACTGTTAAACCGCGCTTTGCATCCAGTTGAACCGATACAATCTCTGCTCCGGGATCTCCAATTCGTATTAAGCGTGTCACATCTACGATATGATCACCCACTGAAGAAGGGTCGGCCCGTATATCAAATCCTAAAAGCCGAGTTTGACCAGTAACCAGGCCGTCGCTGAACTTTAGCGCAGATAAATGATCACCGCGCTCAAGTTGAAATGTCACAACCGGGTCAGTCAAAATCGGAGACCGGTCAGAATCTGGATCAACCGTGTCCGAAGCCTTTACCCAATCATCCAAATCGCTTGGCACGGGAAAGATGGGCCCGTTTCCCCCGCATGCAGAAGCTGACAATGTGATCAGCAACAAAAGCAGTCTTGCAATCATTTCGCTGACGCAAAATGGCCAGCCGTAAAGAATGATGGAAACGGCACCATACGCTCATTTTCTTCGTCATAAAGTTTCCAACGGAAACAGGATAAACCCTGCAAGAAACCGATTTTGTGAGAGTTGAGCAATTTTTGTTCTTCTAACGCCGCATGAGCTGCACGCAATTTATACCCCGGAATCTTGGCGTTGAGGTGGTGCAGATCGTGGTAGCCAATATTCATCGTCACAAGGTCAAAAAAACCACCCCAGTCCAAAACGGCACTTCCTTGAAGAGCGGCCGTTCCGAAAGTCAGTTCCGGACGTCTGCCCCATAAAATTTCCTCAAAGTTGTGAACGACGTAGGGGATCAAAGCGCCAAAAGCGCAAGCCAGGTAAAATGCAGCGGCCCAGACCGCGATGCCGCCCCAGCCAGCAACCCACCAGATGGTCAGCAAGTAGCCGGCTAACATAAGGTTGTGAAGGATCAGGTCACCGATGCCAGTCTTGAAGCCGTAGAGCGGCATGCGACGCAAAATCCCATACAGCAAAAACGGTCCGATCACGACCAACAATATTGGGCTGCGATAAAATCGGTACTGAAGCTTCTTCCATCTTGGCGCGACGTCCCACTCCTTTAGCGTCATAGTGAAAATCTCGAATGTATCGCGGCGCTCCAGATCACTTACATAGGTGTGGTGGAGACCATGGATGTAACGTGTGGCGCGATACGGTGTCATTGCGATGGGTGACAGCATTGTCCCAAAAAAATCATTCAAATTTCGAGAACTAAAAAAGGAACGGTGTAAACAGTCGTGCTGGATCATGTAAACACGAAGACCCATTGCGGCTGCAATCAACACCGACGGAACCGTGAGCCACCATTTACCTATGGTTAGGATGCCTACTGTTATTGCGCCAAAATACAGCGCCACACTAATTGTTAGTTCCAGCCAAGCTCGAGCGTCGTCAGCGTGAGCAAACTGTCGAGACGCGGAATATGCTTTGCGATCAGAACTCATATGCTTGTTTCCAAAATACACTTGGATACGTATTCGAATTTTATTCGTACGCCCGTTGTCTGGTCAAGCTGGACCAAACCCCTTCTTTCCTTGCCATCAATAACTCAGTCGGGGTTTAGGTGTTCTTTTCCGCTCGGATGTATTGAACGATCCGCATAGAAATATCGGTGCAAGGCCCACAATAACGTTTCGGTAGGGGGAAACTTTTCGGTCTTCCGTCAAATCTGAGACTTAGAGGTCAGTAATTTGGCTCTGGTCTTGACAAGAGTGATCTCGAAATGAAACGTCGAATATGTTGGTAGATTGTGGGAAATCAGAAAATTCACTCCGCTTATTGGTGGGCTCCACATTTGTGTTAGCGCACTTCGGACAAGATGGGGGTGTTTCGCTCTTTCCTCCACCAACGCAAAAAACAATGGGAGTTTTTAAATGAAACACAGCAGCAAGCTCAGTCTCGGCGCAGTCGTAACGGCGGCTTTCATGGCGCCGGCGGCTTATGCCGAAGAATTCATCACCATCGGCACCGGCGGTGTTACCGGGGTGTATTACCCGACTGGCGGCGCAATCTGCCGTCTGGTTAACAAAGGGCGTAAGGAGCACGGAGTGAGGTGCTCGGTCGAATCGACCGGTGGATCGGTCTACAACATCAACACTATTCGCGAGGGTGAATTGGAGTTCGGTGTGGCGCAGTCCGACTGGCAGTACCACGCATTCAATGGCAGTTCGAAATTTGAAGAGGCCGGACCCTTCGAAAACCTTCGTGCTGTCTTCTCGGTTCACCCCGAACCCTTTACAGTCGTGGCGCGAGCGGATTCCGGCATCGCAAATTTTGAAGACCTAAAGGGCAAGCGCGTCAATATCGGTAACCCTGGTTCCGGTCAGCGCGGTACCATGGAGGTTCTTCTGGGAGAAATGGGCTGGACCACCGATGATTTCGAGCTGGCGACCGAACTAAAAGCCGCAGAACAGTCTGCAGCCCTGTGTGACAACCAAATCGACGCGATGGTCTATACTGTTGGCCACCCGTCCGGTTCGATCCAAGAAGCCACGACTGCTTGTGACTCGGTTTTGGTCAACGTTACCGGCGGTGCGGTCGACAAGCTGGTCAACGACAATTCCTTCTATCGTACCGCAACTATTCCCGGCGGAATGTATCGCGGTTCAGATGGTGATACTGCAACGTTCGGTGTAGGCGCGACGTTCGTGACGTCCTCGGATGTATCGGAAGACGCGGTTTATGCTGTTGTCAGCTCGGTCTTCGAAAACTTCGATGATTTCAAAAAGCTGCATCCGGCATTTGCTAACCTCAAGCCCGAGGAAATGATTGCAGACGGCCTGTCGGCCCCGCTGCACGCGGGTGCTGAAAAGTACTACAAAGAAAAAGGCTGGATTCAGTAAACCAGACCTAATGCGGGGTGCCTTGAGGCACCCCGTACCAAACCCGAGTGAAACGGGTGCATCAGAAGGCCGGAAAAGGCCGCGACGGGGAGACATTGCATGAATTCCGACACACAATCCAATCGCCCTTTATCCGAAGAAGAGTTGCAGGATCTTGTAGCCTCGTCTGACGCGGGTGGGCGCAATCCGGTAGGCAATGTCGGAATATTTCTAGCAATAGTGGCTGCGGTTTGGTCGATCTTTCAGGTCGTCTTGGCTTCGCCGTTGGCAAACTATGTGTTGCCCGGCAGCGTCGTAAACAATGCAAGGCAATTCCATCTGGCGTTTGCCATGTTTTTGGCTTTCGCAGCCTATCCCGCGTTAAAATCCAGCCCGCGAGATTATATTCCGGTTCAAGATTGGATTATGGGGTTGTTGGGCACCTTTGTCGCCCTTTACGGGTACTTCTTTTACAGCAAAATCGTAGATGCCGGCGGTCTTGCGGACGATACAGATAAATGGGTGGCGCTGGTTGGATTGCTTCTTCTGTTTGAGGCGGCCCGTCGCGCGCTTGGTCCGGCGATGGCAGTCATCGCGACGATTTTTCTGGCCTATGTTTTCTTTGGCTCTTCTGAATGGGTGCCGGAAGTCATCCGGTGGAAAGGCGCCAGCCTGAAAAAGGCGATGAGCCATATGTGGATCACCTCTGAAGGCGTGTTTGGGATCGCCTTGGGTGTTTCAACGAAATTCGTTTTCCTATTCGTTCTGTTTGGTGCCTTACTAGATAAGGCAGGGGCAGGGAACTATTTCATCAAAATGGCATTTGGCGCTTTGGGCCATCTGCGTGGTGGTCCCGCGAAGGCGGCGGTTGTTGGCTCTGCTGCGACCGGCTTGATCTCAGGCTCTTCTATCGCCAACGTTGTAACGACCGGAACTTTCACCATCCCCTTGATGAAGCGTGTCGGCTTTTCAAGCGAACAGGCAGGATCGGTCGAAGTCGCCTCGTCAGTTAACGGGCAGATCATGCCTCCTGTGATGGGCGCAGCGGCTTTCCTAATGGTGGAGTACGTTGGGATTTCGTACGTCGAGGTGATTACGCACGCCTTTCTGCCTGCCGCAATTTCCTACATTGCGCTGGTTTACATCGTACATTTGGAAGCAGTGAAGCGTAACATGCCGACACTGGGTGATCGAGATGTTCACCTGGCAAGGACAGTTGTCGGAATGCTGTCATTCTTCATCGTTTTTGCAGGGCTTTGCTACGGTTCTCAATTCCCAGTCGATGCTGTATCAAGTTGGGCCCCATCGGCGGCGGGTTTGATACTGAGCGTGATAGTTTGCGCTGTTTATGTGGCGTTGCTTTATTTGGCGGCACAAGTTCCAGACCTAGAGCCCGATGATCCAAATGCTAAAGAGGTGCAACTCCCCGTCATTGCTGACATTTACAAGGCTGGCTTGCACTATCTTTTGCCAATCATCGTTCTAGTCTACTTCCTGATGATCGAACAGAAATCGCCGGGCCTATCCGCGTTCTGGGCTACTGCGTTGCTGTTTGTGATCCTGCTGACGCAGAAACCGCTAAAGGCAATTTTCCGGGGGCAAAGTGACCTTTATAATTCCTTTATCGACGGTGTCGCTGACCTGTGGCAGGGTCTTATAGATGGTGCGCGGAACATGATTGGTATCGCGCTCGCCACTGCCACTGCTGGCGTAATTGTTGGCACCGTGACGTTGACGGGTGTCGGTCAGGTGATGGCTGATTTGGTCGAGTTTCTTTCCGGCGGTAACCTCATCTTGATGCTAGTAATGGTCGGTATCCTAAGCTTGATACTTGGCATGGGTCTGCCGACTACTGCTAACTATATCGTTGTCAGCTCGCTTATGGCTGGCGTGGTCGTCGAATTGGGTGCTCAGAGTGGTCTGATCGTACCGCTTATCGCGGTTCATCTTTTCGTCTTCTATTTTGGTATAATGGCGGATGTTACGCCTCCTGTCGGTTTGGCAAGTTTTGCCGCAGCGGCTGTATCTGGTGGGGACGCGATAAAAACCGGCTTCACTGCTTTCTTCTACAGCCTGCGTACCGTGGCGTTGCCGTTTGTGTTTATTTTCAACACCGACTTACTGTTGATTGACGTGACTTGGGTAGAAGGGATCATCGTTGCCGTTTTCGCGACGATTGCCATCCTTGTGTTTACTGCGGGCACAATGGGATACTTCCTGACCCACAGTCGCATTTACGAAAGTGTTGCCTTGATTTTCGTGGCTTTCGCATTGTTCAGGCCCGATTACTTTATGGATAGAATCTCTCCGCCTTTTACATCTGTTGAACCTTCGGCATTCGTCAAAGCGATTGGCGATACGCCGCCGGGAACCGAGGTACGGATGGTTGTCAGTGGACCGGATTTCGATACGCTGGAAATGACGGACACTACTGTAGTTGTCCCCGTCGGTAGCGAAGAGGGTGGCGCCGCGCGTGTTGAAGCGATGGGTCTTTTACTTCTGGCCGAGGACGGGCTTGTTAAGTTGGAAGAGCCAATGTTCGGATCACCAGTCGCCGATGATTTGGATATCTTCGACTACTACGGAGACGAAGCGGTGCGATTGACTTCGGTCAGCTTGCCTTCAAGCCAGCCGCCCAAACAATTGATCTACATTCCCGCTATGATCCTGTTGGGTCTGATCGCCTTTCTGCAACGCGGTCGAGCGGCAAGACAAGAGGTGCCTGCATGACGAAATCTGTTCTTTGTGCCGTAGACATTAGTAATGGTGATCAGGATGCGCATGTTCTGGAAAAGGCCGCGGCGCTTGCTGATTCCGAAAGTGCTGCCCTGGATGTAGTAACTGTACTGCCGGATTTTGGAGAAAGCTGGGTGTCGACCTTTTTTGAGCCCAATTTTCATGAAAAGGCTGTGGAGGATGCGCACAATCAATTGGTGGCTTTGTGTGCAAAGACAGTGGGCGAAGAACGAAACGCCAAAATACGCCATGTGGTTGCAACCGGAACCGCGTATCAGGAAATACTAAAAACGGCCGATGGTGCTGGAAGCGATTTGATTGTGATTGGTGCACATAAACCGGATTTCAAGGATTACCTATTGGGGCCAAACGCGGCGCGGGTGGTACGACACTCGTCCGTTTCTGTTTACGTTGTGCGATAGCGGGATCCGCGCCAAATGCGTTTGCTCGGGGTCCAACCTTTTTGCAAAGTCTTTACCTTTGCTAGAGAGAAGATTTTGAACCGGCGCGTTTCTAGTAGCCTGTCATCTCCAAATACCCGCGGCCTGAGTGGGTGCCGGAGACACGTACGGGACCTTCCCAATATTCAAACCGCGTACCCATCCACGCGTTGGGTGTCTGCGCGCTGACTTCGATATCCAAGCCGCGGTCCGGTAGAATCAAACGCCAACTTGTTGGAACGTCTCGACCAGCCACCTGACTTATTTTCAATGGGTTAAATTGCATTACCCCGTTCGGCAGAGCCTCACTGTGACCATCAGACTCAATCCATGTGGCGGAAGTGAAGTCTTGTTGCACGCCGCGCAATTTGAAGGCCATTAACTTCTGTCCACTATCAAAGCTAAGTGAAAACCAGTCCCATCCGATCTGATCCGAAGACAGCGGTTGAGAAGACCACTCGCGATCCAACCAACCTTCACCTTTCACTGGCACGTCCCCTGAAGGCAGCTGTAAGACACCTTGAACGTCAAACGAAGGTTGGGAATAATAGTAGCTGGCCTGCCCGTCGGCGGACTTTACCGAATAGCCCTGATCGCCGTGGAAAATCAGGGGGCCAGTGGCACTCATTGACAGATTATAGCTGAATTCGGTGCCGCTTGCAGCCAAGCTTAACGTGTCGAAATCGTCGCCCCGCATGTACCATTCGTCTATCCACGCTTCAAAGGGATGAGATTCGACGCCAGCTTGCCCGATGCCGCCGCGTGAAAGCCGCTCTGCGAAGAAGTGAGCGTCGGGGGTGGTGATTGCAGCATGGCCCATCCAGAGTTGCGGGTTTTGCCAGCCATTGCTCTCAAATGGCCGCAAAGCGGATCGGAATAGGGTCCATTGAATGCCGTATTCCTTTCCATCCGCACCTATGAGATTGGCGGTCATGTACCACCACTCGATACGATATTCCGGATGTGGGCCGTGATCCCGCGGGAATTCCAATTCGTACCCGCGCTGGGGCACATTGAACCCTTCAGCGGAACCTCCAAGTCCAGCATACCCCTGCGCCATGGTGCTGAATGGAAACAACAAAAACAGCAGAAAGGCTTTAACGTTCATTGGCAAAAACCTGTAGCAACTCGGCAGGGCGCATACGGATCAGGCGGAGGGACGGGAGAGCGGCCGCTAATGCAGCGGCTAGAATTGTAAGCGTGAATAATCGCAGCCAGTCGGTAGGAAACAAATACATAGGCAAGCGCCAGCCAAAAGCCTCGACATTAATGACCGCCAAAAGAATCCAAGCCAGCGCCAACCCCAAAGGTAATGCCATGCATGCAGTTAGGGTTGCCAATAAAACGCTTCGTAAAAGCTCAAGCCGGGATAGTTCTGTACGGGTAAGCCCCAAGGCCCAGACCGGCGCAACTTGTGGAAGGCGCTGCGTCCATAGGGTCAGTAAGCTTGTCAGGATAGCGAACCCGGCGACCCCCAAAGTAAGTACGTTCAAGGCCGAAGTTATCAGAAACGTTTTTTCAAAGATCGCCAGCGATTGGTTTTTCATATCCGCTTGTTGAACTACCGCATTGGGTGGCAGGTTAAATTGTTGCCGCAATGCAAGTGCTAATTCGGCTGCTCCTTCTGGTTTTGTTCGGATGCCGAAACGGTTTGCTCTAGCATTAGGAGCGACTTCTTCAAAGAGCGACATCGACACAATTGCCTGGCCAGTAGGGTTGCCATAATCGGAATAGACGCCAGCTATGGGCAAGATATGGTTAGGGGTCAGCCGCAACTTTTCGCCCGGCCAAAGATCGCTGCGACGTGCCAACTGTTCGTTGATAAGTACAGCTGAGTTCTGGATCACTTGGCTCCACGCGTCCGAAGTTTGTGCAATCAGGGGCCAATGCTGACGATATGCTGGGTCATCGACGACTCCGTACAAGAAAAGTGCTCCTGTCTCGTGAGGCAATTCGATGCTGCGAATAGGTAGAATGGCGTCTACCTGGGGCGCAAGCCACTCATTGATCCGTTTCGCTTGTTCCTCGTCGTTGGTCGTTAAGTACAACTCGGAAACCAGTCGCTGATCCAGCCAGCCGACAAAGGTCAGACGAAAGCTCGAAACCATAGTGCCGACCCCAATATTGGCCGCCAGCGCCAACATCAGTGCCATCAAAGCAAGCGATAATCCGGGAAGCTGAGTTCGCATATCGGCCCAAACCCATTGAGCGACAGGTCCTCGTGTTCTTGCTGAAACCAATGCCACCGTCGAGGACAAGGCCAGTGGCAGCAGTAACGCTGCGCCAGTAAGAAGGCCGGCCAGCATGGTAAACCCTGCGATTAATCCTCCGACAGTCGCAAACAGGATTGTACCGCCAGCCATAAGCGCCCCGCCAACCAACGCTGTTATCCGCCACGAAATTGTGCTGCCAAGCCAGGATTGACGTCCGGGTCCTTCCAGGAGTGGCATTTTGTACAGCCTCCAAAGGGACTGACCACTGGCTATCAATGCGCCGCCAACTGCCATTGCCAAACCGCTCAGAGCCCACGCGGTTCGCAGGGTTAGCTGCCCTTCGACCGGGGCCCCATAAAGCCCGCGGAGCGTTGCGGCAACGTCAGGCAAAAGAGCCCCGGCGATAAAAAAACCTAGAACCAATCCAATGCTGCCGCCGACAACAGATATTAGCACCAACTCGCCCAGCACGATCTGTACAAGACGCTGCATTGGTACGCCCAGTGCTCTAAGCGTTCTGATCATCCCTCGTCGCTGGGCAAAGGAGAGGCCAACCGTGCTGTGGACAATGAAAAGCCCGACGGCAAATGAAAGCAGGCCAAAAGCTGAAAGGTTAAGGTGAAAGCTATCGGTAAGCTGCGCTGTGTCCATCTGTGCAGAGGGGACAACGCGCACCAGATCCGGGGCAAGCTCTGACAGAGGAATAACCCCCAAAGGTTGTTCTGGCAGAACTAAAAGTCGAGAAACTTGCCCGCTGCGATTTAGCAGGCGTTCGGCTACGCCGATATCCGTCAAAACATAACCTGGTGGCAACGCATCGCTTACAATCACAGGTGGAAAGCCGTCCTGGTCCTCAAATACGTCCTGTAATTCGGGTGCTATCAGCAGGCGACCGGGTGCGGTCAAAAGGTCCACCGGTTCTGGCGGCGAGGGAACGTTTTCGACCTGAGTTATGGCGGGCAGGGGCGGGGCGGACACCATGTCAACGCCCATCACCTGAACGTAACGTCCGCCGACGCGCATGGAACCGTCCAGAACTGCGGAGACCTGCCAGCCAGCTCGCCGAAGGTCAACATAATGCGAAAGTTGCATGTTGCCGGAGGGGTCGCGAATTTCGTCAAACTGACCAAGGGCAAGCTGGTCGCTGGCCCTTGCATAGCTGGCTTTGGCCTCGGCGTTGATAGCCTGTACCGCGGACCAAAGCGCTGTTGCCAGTGAAATACCAATCAACAAGGTGATTGTTTGCAGCAGATGCCTCCGCCAATGAGACACCAAGACCTGTATGACCTGACCGTTCATGTGATCCGACCGCCGACGAGATGCGCTCGGCGATCCAAGCGTGCCGCAATCTCAAGTGAGTGCGTCACTAGCAACAAAGCTGTGCCCGTGTCTGCCACTAGGGCAAGCATCAAGTCCAGAACAACTCCTGACGCGGTTTCGTCGAGGTTTCCTGTGGGTTCGTCCGCCAACAGCAATGCAGGCTTGGATGCCATAGCTCGTCCGATAGCAACCCGCTGTTGCTGCCCGCCAGACAAATTTTCGGGGTATCGGGTGAGAAAGTCAGACAAACCCAACCTGCGGACCAAATGATCTATCCAGTCAGGGTCATGCCGATCGGCCAACCGTGCATGAATTGCAAGGTTTTGGGCAACCGTAATGGAGGGTATTAAATTGAATTGTTGAAAAACCAGTGACAAGCTCTCACGTCGTAGCGCGGCCCTGCCGGCATCATTTAGATTTGAAAGCTGAATTCCGTTCAACGTGATTTCCCCGGCATCGAATTCGTCAAGCGCTGCCGCCAGATGTAGAAGGGTGCTTTTGCCGCTTCCGCTTTCACCAGTCAGAGCCAGCGTTTGCCCATGTTCTAGCGTGAGCGACACATCGTTCAAAACAGGGCGCCCGCCGGGGTAGGTCTTCCTCACATGATCTAGCTTTAGCAGCATTTTATGTCTCTTGTTGCACAAACCAGAATGTGCAACCCGAACGACCGCTGTCCAGTGCTGAACAAGGATGGGCGCCATTCGCCGCAGTTTCAATCCGTGTATAGGGTTGTCCAATGTTTAATCTGCGCCCATCCTGTGGCAAAAACCCACAATCAAAACAGGGAACGGATTTTATGACGCTATCGCAGCAGATATTTTGGGGCAGCCTGTATTTGGGGGTTTGTTTCCTGATTGAAATTATGTTGCTGACTTGGTGTGCGTTAGTCATTCGTAAGCTTGTGGCCAAATGGGGGCACAAGAACCCTATCTATGTTACAGCAGGTCCGATCAGCGTCGCATTAGCGTTTATCATTCTAACCCATACATTGCAGGTCTGGATTTGGGCCGTCGTCTGGGTTTTGCGGGATGTGTTGCCGGATTGGAATTCGGCACTCTACTTTTCTTTGGTAACGTTCACTACACTGGGCTACGGCGACATTGTGCTGGGCGAGGGGTCGCGGATTTTCGGGGCTTTTGCGTCAGTTACCGGCCTTCTTGCATTTGGCCTTTCTACTGCGTTTTTGGTGGCCCTGATGACGCGCGTATTCAAGGATTGGTTTCCGAGTTAAAGAATCGGGGCAAACAATCTTGCGAGCGGGGCACCATACCGAATATGGGCCGGTTGCTGGGCCAAAAAGCGGGTGAGCTCGTAGCTTGAAGCAAAGTCTTTTTCAAGCATCGCGGCTACAGCATCGGCCGCTCGGGTATCGAAAAACAGGGCCATCGCCTCGAAGTTCAATCGAAATGACCGGTTGTCTAGATTGGTTGTTCCGACAGCAGCCAAAGTGTCATCGACTACAAATGCTTTCTGGTGCAGGAAGCCGTCCGTATAGCGAAGAACCTTTACCCCGCACTCGCGAATTTCGTCGAAGTAGGCAAACGCGGCCAGCCAAGGTAGCTTGTGATCAATCACGTCAGGAACCAGAATACGTACATCCACCCCCCGCAGAGCAGCGTGCTGCAACGCAGTCATTATGTCGATATCCGGAACAAAATAGGGTGAGGCTATCCACACCCGTTCATTTGCGCCAGCGATTGCAGAAAAGAACATCATAGCTCCGGTTTCGGAATCGTCGCCTGGCCCGGTCGCCACTAAAAGCGCGTTCATGTCTTGCTCAGACTCGCTGCCGGCCCAATCCAGTTCATCAATTAAGTCTTCGTCGCGGGCCCAATGCCAGTCTTCGACGAAAATCAGCTGCAACTGCCTGACAATGTGGCCCGTCATTTTAATGTGAGTGTCGCGCCAATGTCCGAATTGGGGATTTTGCCCCAAGTATTCGACACCGACATTGTGACCACCGATAAATCCGGTTTCCCCATCGATAACCACCGTTTTGCGATGGTTTCGATAGTTTAACTGAAATCGAAAATTCGGGCCGCGCTGCTCTTTAGGGTCTGCGACATCAATACCCGCTTCTTGCATCGCTTCTAAATATGCGGAGGGCAGACCGTAGCTGCCGACCGCATCTGTCATGAACCGGACATGAACGCCGCGTTTCGCAGCAGCAATCAGTTTTTCCTGTAACTCCTGACCCAGTGAGTCATCGCGCACGATGTAAAATTGAATTAGAATATAAGACTTGGCACTTTCGATGGCCTCAAATATCGATGCGAAAGTAGCCTCGCCATCTATCAGCAGCTCCGCACCGTTGCCCCGCGAAACTGGTAGGTGCGCCAACGCTTCGAAAGGGCGCGGATTTATGCCCATCTTGTCTGGGTCAGGCCGCGAGAAGTCTGCGAAGGTCTTGATCCCTTCCACAACGCGCTCGCTTTCCTGTCGGGCGATGCGATAGCCGCGAAATCGGTGATGACCAAGAAAAAGATATAAAGGCACCCCAAGTACGGGCGCAGTAATTAGAAACACCACCCAACCCACAGCGCCTTGCGGCGTACGGGCAGTCTGTGCAGCGCGCACCGCAAAAAAAACCGCAGTGCTATACAAGCCAAAGAGGAATAGCGAAACAAGCAAAGCCCACATCAGGTTCTCACAATTCGGGTCGTTCAGTTCGCCCCAGTGTAGATGCGCGACCAATCATTCGCCATATCTACTAGCACCCATCCCATTTCGGGGCCTTTTTCGAGACCTTCTACCAACTTTCCGACCGGGCTTTCACGGTCGTAAGCCCACTCACGTTTTGCGTCCGTATGGTGGACCAGGATTCCCAAACGCCTGCCGTCTCCTGCCGTAGTCCATTCTATCATCGCAAAATCACCGTCCGAATTTCCTGCGGCAATAATTGGCCTTCGACCGATCGTCCGTTCTATGTTTATTGGCTTGCCTTCTTTGTCGTCGACAAAGGCGATGCCAGGTGCCTTGGCAATAACAGGTTGACCATTTGTCGTGTCAAACGTGGTCTCGCCATAGGTCCCAAGAACTTGTTCGGGGGGGGATGCCATATGCGTCTTCAGCAAAAACCCTCATGAAATGCAGTCCGCCACCGGAAACGATAAAAGTCTTGAAACCTTCGTCCCTGAGATAGCTCAGAAGTTCGACCATCGGTTGGTAGGTCATTTGGTTGTAGGGCAATCCAGTTGAAGGGTGTCGAGCTATATCAAGCCATTCTGCTACGTCGGCCTGAAATTCATCGACCGTAACTCCTGAATGCGATGCGTTGACAACCTCGATCAGCGCATCGTGTCCGCCCTGCAAAACGGTATCCAAGTCCCCTTTGGCTGCCGCCTGTAAAGCAGGGGTGGAGAGGATTGCGGGATCATCTTTGGCGAGATTAGCCAGCCTGTCCATCGCAAATATGAACTGAAAATAAACCGGATGCTCAGCCCACAATGTGCCATCGTTATCGAATACAGCTATGCGCTGGGCTGGCGTTACATAGTCTGGGTCGGATGGGTCCGTCACTGCTGCGACAAACTCGATAATCTGTTTCTTTGCTTCATTGTTGTTCCAGCTGGGCAATGGATCGCCCAAGGACATCAGGGGAACACAGAAAAGCAGGGCGCTCAGAGAATAGTGTCGCATGAAATTCTCGTGTGTTTACAAGATGAAAAGGGCCGCCGTTGAATTGGCGGCCCACTTAGGTTTTTTTTGCCTTTCTTAGTTGTTTGTTGGTGAGGCCAGTTTTTCCATTACCTGGTCGAGGTTAAAGCTTGCAGCTTTCTGACGAGGTGGGAATTCCTGGAACGTGGCTAAGAAGTTGCCAACATATTGTTGCGCAGGAACCAGAAAATAAGCCCTATCCAACAGCCAGTCATAATAGGTGTTGGAGGTTCGATAGGCGCGCTCGTATGGGTCGCGGCGCAAGTTGACGATCAGCGGAATCCGAAGCTCGGTCCATGGCTCGATCCAAGCGCGCAAGGTCGCCCAAGCTTTCTGTTCCAGGAAGATCAGCTTCCAATCTTCGAACCGCAAGGCGGTCAGGTCGCCGTCATCAGAGAAATAGAATATCTCTTTACGCGGACTTTCGGCGGACTCGCCGGTAAGTAGCGGCAGGATGTTGTATCCGTCCAAGTGCACTTTGTAGTCGCGCCCCATACCAGGAGAGCTGTATCCATCCATCAGCTTTTGTTTGATGTCTGGGTCTCCTGCAACTGCAAGGTATGTCGGCAGCCAGTCCATGTGATGAACGATCTCGTTTGTCACCGATCCTGCCTCGATCTGACCGGGCCAGCGAACCATCGAAGGTACACGCCAGCCACCTTCCCAATTGGTGTTCTTTTCCCCCCAGAATGGTGTCGCAGCAGCGTCCGGCCAAGTATTCATATGTGGGCCGTTATCCGTCGAGTAATGAACGATCGTGTTATCAGCTATGCCCAGCTCATCCAGCAAGTCCAGCAACTGTCCAACATGCATGTCGTGTTCGATCATCCCAGCCGTGTATTCATCTGCAACGCCACCAATGATTTCATTGGCCTGAGCCCGCATTTCGTCTTTGACATGGGTGCGGAAGTGCATGCGCGTACCGTTCCACCAAACGTAAAATGGCTGTCCCTGTTCATGCGCGCGTTTGATGAAATCGATGGCTGCAGCGACCGTTTCGTCATCAACGGTTTCCATGCGCTTCTTGGTCAATGGGCCAGTGTCTTCTATGGTTCCATCGGACTTTGATTTGATTACCCCACGGGGACCATAGGCTTCGCGGAAAGTGCGTCCGTCAGCCAGGACCATGTCGCCCGGATAATCTTCGTTTTCAGGCTCTTCTTCGGCGTTCAAGTGATAGAGGTTGCCAAAAAACTCATCAAATCCGTGGTTTGTCGGTAAATGCTCATCTTTATCGCCCAAGTGGTTTTTGCCAAATTGACCGGTCACATAACCGTGGTCTTTGAGTAACCCGGCAATTGTGGGATCTTCGGTTTGCATACCAAGATCAGCTCCTGGCAAGCCAACCTTGGAAAGACCTGTCCTGAAAACAGACTGGCCCATTATGTACGATGATCTGCCCGCAGTGCAGGATTGCTCACCATAATAGTCGGTAAAGATCATGCCCTCGTCGGCAACCCTGTCGATGTTCGGGGTCTGGTATCCCATCAGACCCATTGTATAGGCAGATATGTTCGACTGGCCGATGTCATCGCCCCAAATCACAAGGATATTTGGCTTTTGATCCTGCGCCCAGACGGGCACCGCCAGCGCAAAAGCCACAGAGGCGACGGCGAAACGGCGCAAACCGCGACGCCAACTATCTGCTATGGAAAAAGGTGGTGACATGATGAGCTCCCTGAATTGTTTGGGTCTTAATGACCCGTTTATTGAAAAGTCATCGATGGCGGCTAGTTTTCTATAGCAATCCGCCAACAAGTTCCTGAATCCCGGCGATAAAAAACCTGAATAGGACGGGAATCGTACCAAAGTAGTCTAGGCTATGATAATACCCTGAAACCTATCATATGATGAGATTGATGAATACTAATGTTTGATATTCAGGATGATAGAAAGCAATTGTTGGCCACTGGTTGGTTCGGCTCGCGGGGAGCTAGGTTTCAAAAGGATTTGCTCGAATGCGCCACCAAAAAGACTTTCGGAGCGTTTGAAACCCTTTATCACAGCGGCGATCCTGCCAACGGTGTTTACACCGTTTTGGACGGCGCGGTACAGATCACGGCCCCGGCCGACGATGGTCAAGAATTTGTTCTTCATCGTCAGGGAGGTGGTTTTTGGATCGGCGATTTAGCTTTGTTTGCTGATGCCCAGAGACTGGTTAGCGTGGTCGCCACGCAAGAAACGCGAACGTTGTTTTTTCCGAGCACCCGAGTGGACAGATTGGTAAAGGAAAACCCTGAATACATTCGGGATTTTTACGCTTTAACCCACGAGAATATGCAAACAGCCCTTCGTATTATGGCTAACCTTGCGGTCACTGGTACGGAAAAGCGTTTGGTGCTGCGACTACTTCATCTGGATGAAGGAACGTCGAAGTCTAATGGATGGATAACGGTGTCGCAGGATGAACTGGCAGAAATGGTTGCCGTGTCGCAGCCAACACTTCATCGCAATCTTCACCGCTTGGCAGATCTCGGTTTAATCGAACTTGGCTACGGCCGCGTTCGACTGAGAAACCGCCGAAAACTCATCGCAAGCTGTCAAAGTTGACTTCATGGATTGAGCGGAGGAAGTTTTTCTGGTCGTTTTTCACTCATGAGCCGCAAAGATTTCAATTCTGCTATTGCTTCGGACCATTCCTCAGCGTTGGGGAATGCCTTACCCGAATACCGCCTTGCGCCTATGTCAGCCAGTCGATTTTCAATCCCAGCGACATCAGAAGGATCACAGAGGGCTTTCAGTGAATCCAACGCCGAATAAGCTGCAGAAAGATCATGCTCTTGGAGAGCGTGCTTGAGTTTTTTTTGCACGATTTTCGGTGACGCCTCATACGCAATACGCCTCTTGGTCCTCCACGAGTTTATACGAGGCCGCAAAAACCGCACAAACGCCCATATAGCGACCGCGAGCAAGGTGATCCAAAAAACAAAGGTTCTTATCGTGTCGGCGTCAGGTGGTTCCCACTTGGGGGGGGCAAGCGTCAAACTTACTGCTTGGATGTCGATGGTTTCCACATCGTCCGTTTCTAGGTTGTACCATTGGACAGATATTGCTGGCAGCTGTGTCTCGCCGCCGTCCTGTGCAAGGTAAACGACTTCGTCGACTCTTTGACCAGAAAGTACACCTCGGTCCTCGTTTTCCGTAAAGCGAGGCTCTTTGGGATATGCGCGCAGCAGCGGGTCCTGCACCTCGGGTATCATTGTTGGGATTAGGAAGGGTGTTGTTCCCGATATTTTGGCGGTCAGTCGGCGGGTTATGGCACCTCCGTTTTGCATGTCGGTTTCGCCTTCAATCTGCTGATTCAGCCCAAAATCCGTGGCGAGGATCAACGGATTGAGATCTCTGGCTCCTTCGGGCACCGTCGCCGTCAGGGTAAGGGCAGGCAGCGGGACCGACACCTGCTTCGGTTCGTTTGTTTCGGGGTCAGCAAACGTCACATTAACGTCCAGAGCGACCAGATCGATGTCTCCTGCCTGTAAAGGGTACAGACGATAACTAAGCTGGACGCCCGACCAAGTTTCACCCTCCACGGACTCGCTTATGGGACCAGACGCCCCCTCCGGCAGGCGTACAAGCAAGTTTTCTTTTTCCAGCGACGGAAACACAGGTGGGGACGGCATGAAAGTTGGCACCAACACTTTGATTCGAACGATAGCCGGTTGCCCGACCACAACTGGATCGCTTGGTGCTGCAATCGTCACTTGAGGCTGCTCCGAGGCTTGAGCAAACCCTCGAATTGGAAACAGCAACATGAGGAATATGACGTATCTCATTGCTGTTGCAACTGATTTTCCAACAAAAATCGATTGCGTAAGAAGTCTTGCATGTCAGTGTCGATCGTGCTGATCCACTGATCTGCAGTCATTGCCTGCCCACCATCAACTGATGCGTTGATGGTTGTTTCTTTACCGCGGCCTGCCTCATTATCAAAAACAGTGTCATCAGCCCCAATTCCGGCTTCTTCACCAGTATCCGACTGTTCGCGCGTGGTTTCGACGAACTCAAGTATGGCTTTGGATACTGCTAGGTTGTGCTGAGCCTCAGGCCAATCTGGGCGGCGTTCCAAGGCTGTCTCAAAGGCGGAAATGGCAGGCCTGTATTCCCGGTTGCGGATCCTTGCGATGCCTTCGGAAAATGCAGCCTCTGGCGTATTCAACTCAGCGAAAATTGCGGATGCTTCGGGATATTGCCCGGCCTTAAGATGAGCGTATCCCCGTCGGTACGGGTCCTGAAACAGCGCGGCGGCATCAGCAAATCGTTTTTGATTCATTGCGATTTGGCCTTGTTGATCGGCTGTTAGGAACCAGTCTCTCCACCCATCGGCGAAAACGGGTCCGGATGGCGAAGTAAAGAACATTATGACGAATGCCCAACGTATGACCCAGCCTCTGCGAAACCACAGAAGGGACAACAACGCAGCAGGCCACACGAGGATCCAACCGCGGTCTTCCCAGTCTAACCGATTATCATCATCCAGTGCAGCTGAATATGCTGACTGAATTCTGCGCTGAAGTAGGGTGATATCCCTGTCATCATTGGAAAAGGGAACAACAGTGGCGTTGCTCAGCGTGTCGATCTGCGCGATGCGTTGATCGTCGGGCAAAGTGGTAAGAAAGAATAACGGCACGGTCGCAGTCTCGAAACCGGTTAGTTGCGAAGGGTCAAGATCGTCCAGGACAAACAGCACTGCGCCGGGAGTTTCACTATCGAATAAAATCGATTCTGATAAAGACAGTGCATCGGCAGCGGCGTCGCCCTGCTTTGGCATAACGGCTGGTGACAGCCCTTCAAGGAGTGGACGCAGGATATTAGCATCCTCTGTCAACGGAGCGACGCGATGAGATGTTCCGGCGTAGGCGATCAAAGCTGTTTGCGCACCTGCCCTTGCTTTTATCAAGTCAGCCACTTTGAACTTGGCGCGATCCAGACGCGACGGCGCGAGGTCACTATTTTCCATACTGTCGGTGACCTTCAAAGCTATGACCAGCGGAGCCGTATCCGCGATTAAAGGATTGGGCGCCCGAGACCAGCTAGGACCGGAAACCGCTAAAGTAATCAGAATTGCCGCGATCATTGCGAAGTCGACGGGGTAGGCTTTCTGTGTTTCACCTGCCCCAATCTGCAACACTCGTGCAAGATGCGGGGCAATCCCCGCCGGCAGTTGAGCGTCAGATTTTGTTCTTGGTCTCACAAGCCACCAAATGACAAAAATAGGGATTAGCAACAGCAACCAATATGTTCGAATAAAATGGAATTCCGCCAGCGCGCCGATCATGCCGTACCTCTGCGCCTTTGAATGACATACTGCCCCAGGGAACCGCCAAGTATAAGCAAGAGCGCAATTCCCAGCGGATAGTGTGCCATACTTTGGCGTGGGCGATAGCTCTGTGTTTCGACCGTTCGGGGATTGAGCTCGTCGATGCGCTGATAGGTTGCTTGCAGCGCGGCCTCATCGTCAGCATAAAAATATTCCCCGCCAGTACGGTTAGCGATGTCCTGCAGCGCGTCCAGATCAACTCGATCTTCACCCGACGCGTTGGGGTCGCCGACCCCGACCGTGTAAATTACAACGCCTTTGTCTGCTGCGATAGCAGAAGCATTGACTGGCGTCATTCGGCTGGACGTGTCAGCGCCATCGCTCAATACAATCATTAATCGTTGTTCCACGTCGCTTGACTCGAACGTGCGGATACCCAGACCGATAGCATCGCCAAGCGCTGTGTTTGGGCCTGCCATTCCCACTTCGGTCTGATCCAAAAAGCCATTCAGGCTTTTTAAATCTTCAGTGAACGGTGCCTGAACAAATGCGCGGGTGCCGAAGATAATCAGGGCCATGCGATCGCCTTTCCGATTAGCGATGAAATTACTCAGAACGTCTTTGACCGCTGCTAGGCGTTGTTTTGGCGTGCCATCAGGTGCTTGAAAGTCTCGCTGATCCATCGAACCAGAAATGTCGAGCGATAGAACGACGTCGCGCGCCGACTTTTCGATAATTACTGGGTCCCCAAGTTTTTCAGGACGAGCCAGCGCAGTCAACAGCATCAACCAGATAAAGATTACCAAAACGGTCTGGGCCCACGTGCGGGTTCGAATGATAGACCCTGATCTCGGTTCGATCCCTGCAGCTTGAACCACATGGCGGAAGAACGGAATACGGATGGCGTTACTTTCTTCCCGATGCGGTGGAGCGACCCAAAATACCAATAGCGGCAAAGGCAACAGCAAAAACACCCATAGCGAAGCGAAAGAGATCATCGCGCTCTTTTCTCCGGTTGGTGGGTCCTGATCCACCGCTGAGCGAAATTAGTTAGACAGGGGTTGTCTGGATTGTCTCGATATGGCGCCTCCAAAAGAATCTGACCTAATTCGTTCGTTAGTTCATTTTTTTCACCTGTTTGCCTTAAAAAGTTCAGCCAATTTTCTCCGTACAAACTGGCAACTTGACGGCGTGGGTAAGCGACCAGAGCTGTCCTGCGAAGGATCTCGGCGATTTTAGCCGGGTTGTCGTTGGAAACTCCCAATTCCAACAGTGCTTGGCGCCGGTAGGCGTTGATATTTCGATGCCGGAGGTAGGTTAGCGCAGCGAGAGCAATCAACCCAAAAAGTAAAACTGCTAAAACAACCCACCCCCATGTCTGAGGCATCATCGAAATTGGGTTTGGCATTGGGGCCGGCTCTAGCATGTCTAGCAACTCAACAAGCGATTTTCCTTCAACATCAACGCTCATTGCCGACCTCCTTGATGGCCAAAGAGCTTTAGAAGTTGTTTGAGGGTCGGTTCAGCCGTAGTCAGCGGAACGATCGGAAATCCATATCTGCGCGACCAGAGTTGAAGTTGGTCCAGGCGATCCTCCATCGCGGCACTAATGCGAATGGATAGTTCAGGATCGGAACTGTCGAGCTCAATCTGCTGATTGCCATCAGAAACTGTCAGCTTTAGATCGGGCTTTAGCGCCTTGGAACTAGGGTCGGAAATATTAAACAGTATCAGGTCGTTGGATGCCGCCAACCTGCGTATCAATTCTTCCGAAGCTGCGTCCAATCCATCGAAGTCGGAAAACACGCAGACGATAGTGTTATTGTGCGCAATTCGTATCGCCTGAGTAAGAACGTTGTTCAAAGTGACCGTTGGTTCAGGCTGCATGGACGCATTCAACATTGAGTTCAAAGCGCCGACAGACGAAAGGAACCGGGTCAGTGCAGCAGCGCGGCGTTGTGGTCGGTGTTCCGCCAGATCGGTATCGCCGAAAACAATACCACCGACCCGATCCCCCTGACCAAGCACGCGATGCGCGATTATTGCGGCCGCTTCCGCGGCTATGACCGATTTCATGAATGTTTCAGTTCCAAAAAACATCGAAACCCTTTGATCTACCAGCAAAAGAGCAGGGCGGTCGCGTTCTTCGGTGTAGACCTTGACATGGGGTTCGCCTGTTCGGGCGGTAACTTTCCAATCAATGGTTCGAATGTCATCGCCTGGCAAATAATTACGCAACTCTTCGAAATTCAATCCTCGCCCGCGCAAACGCGAGGCATGACGGCCATTCAAAATTGATTGGGCTGGCTGTCGCGGCAAAAGGCTGATCGCGCCCGAGTTTAGACCAAGCCGCAGCAGGTGGGGCCCATCGACATGGATGCGCGGATCATTCGGATATACGGCGGTCTTGGACACGCGGCTTTTTCCTCGGTCGTCAGGGCAACGCCACAAGGCGAAGAATTTCTGCGATTACGTCGTCTGCAGACTTCGCATTTCCTTGCGCTTCAAAACTCAACGTTATGCGATGGCGGAACACATCGTGTGCTATCGCTCGTATATCTGCGGGATCAACATAATCGCGCTGGTTCATCCAGGCGTGCGCTCGACCGCATTTGTCCAACGCCAACGAAGCGCGCGGGCTGGCGCCAATTTCGATCCAACTGGCAAGTTCAGAACTCAGGTTTTCAGGCGTCCGAGTGGCTTGTACTAAATCCGCCATGTAACGGTCCATAGCATCAGAAACGTGAATATTCCCAATTTCGGATCGGGCCTCAAAAACGATACTCTGCGGTATCGGAGACGGCGTTTCGGATGGTGTTCCAGCTCCGGCCGCGATTTCTTCGCCGCGGACCAAACGTATAACCTCGACCTCATCCTGAACCGGCGGATAGGTAATCTGCACATGCATTAGGAAGCGGTCCATCTGGGCCTCGGGCAGGGGATAAGTACCTTCCTGCTCGATTGGGTTCTGAGTCGCCATCACGATAAACAGAGGTTCCATCTTATGCGTGGTGCCAGAGACGGTAACTTGCCGCTCCTCCATCGCCTCCAACAAGGCTGCCTGAACTTTGGCAGGTGCCCGATTGATTTCATCGGCAAGCACGATGTTCGCGAATATCGGTCCTGGTTCGAACCGAAAATTACCACCCTGATCTGTTTGCTGATACACTTCTGTCCCGGTTACGTCAGACGGCAACAGGTCAGGGGTGAACTGTATACGGCTGAACTTTGCATCTAGATTACGCGCCATCGCCTTGACTGCGCGGGTCTTAGCGAGCCCGGGCAAGCCTTCAATTAAAAGGTTTCCATTGGCCAGCATCCCGATGAGCAACCGGTCGATCACATCGGTTTGACCGATAATGGCCCGCCCCATTCGGGCTTTTAAGTCATTTATCTGATTGTGTGCATTCATTTTGGTGTCCACGCTCCGCCAACTTCTGTGAAATAGCGAGTTCGTCAGCCATGATCCTGGCGGGATGAAAAGTTTTGTAATGTCGGCAGGTTAGCAGGCTTTAGCGAATCGATCTACCGCGAAGTCCGAACCGCAAGTTGGCGGAGATCGCTCAGTAATTCCTGCCGAATTGCCCCATGATTTGGTGTATCTCTAAGAGTCTGAAACCAATGCAGCGGCGGTTTCCGTCCTGCGGCTCGGCTCCAATTCAAACTACTCAGAATTTGTTGTGATTGGGCATCCAAAAGCGCAGGGATTTCAAAGCCGTTCAACATTGCCCACACTCCGCTCCACAACCGTGCAACGGACCAAGGGTTATACCCGCCTCCGCCCAGAACCAGAAGTCGGGGAGCAAGATCGCGCAATTGCACAATAGTGCGCCAATGAGAATTATTGGACAAAGCAAGGCGCGACAGAGGGTCCTCGGCGACAGCATCTGCGCCGCACTGGAGAACAATTGCCTGAGGACGAAACGCCTCGGTCGTTGGTAGGATCAATTGGTCCAAGATGACGCTAAATTCGTCATCGTTTAGGCCCTTTGCCACCGGCAAGTTCCACGCAGCGCCACCGGCGTGATTGTTTAGCAGTCCAGTAAACGGCCATCTGCGCGCTTCGTGCACAGAAATCATCCGGACCTTGTCCGAGCCTTGAAAAGCGGATTCGACACCATCGCAATGATGCGCGTCGATATCGACATAAACGACGCGATCCATGCCCATTCTTAATAACGTCAAAATGGCAAGAACTGGATCATTTAGGTAGCAGAAGCCATTGGCACGGCTTGGTAATCCGTGATGTGTACCTCCGGCCGGATTGAACACGATGCCGCCATCTCGGATCAATTCGGCACCCAACATAGATCCGCCTGCCGCCGTTGCGGGACGCCGATACATTTCTGGAAACACCGGATTCGACAAGGTGCCCAGCGCATATTTTTCACGCTCAGTGTCAGTGACAACTTGAGACTTTTCTGCCGTTTGCAGGATCTCAATGTAGTCTGGCGTATGGAACGCGTGCAAAGCGTCAGGTTTTGCACAAGGGCTGATCCTGTAATTTTCTGAGTTTAGCCAACCAAGTGCACGGCAAATGTCAATTACAGTAGACACCCGCGGAATCGCCAGAGGATGTTTGGAACCATATGTAGAATGGCGATATATTTCGGACCCTAAAAAGACAGGGTTCTGCATGGCTTATCGCACGTCTGTTGCAGGCTCGGTGTCGCCCAGCCTTCCGTCCAGCGACATCAGAATGGCAACCGGCCTTAGCGCGGGAATATGGCTGAAGATGATAAGTATGCAGACGGTCAGCGGCACACTGAGAAACGCACCTATAAGGCCCCAGACGGTGGTCCAGAACGTCAGGGCCAGTACTACAAGAAAAGTCGACATGTTGAGTGAGCGACCCAACATTGCGGGATCTAGGAAATTGCCAATTAAAAACTGAATTGTCCCACATCCCAAAACGATGATCAGAAACGGACCAATAGTTTCGAACTGAACCAGTGCGATCATAGCAGGGAAAAACACGGCGATAATCGATCCGATGGACGGGATGAAATTCAGCGCAAAGGTCAAAACGGCCCATGTTTCGGCGTATTCTAGGCCAAGAACCCGAAAGACCGTGTAACTGATCGAAGCGGTTACCAGGCTGATAAAAGTCTTTACACCCACATATCTTTGCAAACTGAAAGAGATAGCGTCCAGAACAGTTGCTAATTCGGCCCCCAATTGCGGATTTCCCGCAGCCAGTTGTATCTTTTTGCGAAATGCCAGCCGCTCTGCCATCAGAAAAGCAACATAGAGGCTAATCAAGAAAAACTGATTGAGCAGTGAGGTTGCGCTGCCCAGCAGTAACCTTGCGACATAGGACATGTCGATACTGATCAGGTTGTCACGAATAAATGAGGTAACATCATTCCCCACCAGACCAGTGATGCGATTCACAGCGCCATCAAACTGGTTTTCGTAGGTGTTTATGGATCTGGCAAATTGCGTGGCCTGACTGCCTAGTACGTACATGATCGTAAACAAACCGGCTAGAACCACGGTGACCCCGGCAATGTTTGCAAGCCAAACTGGCAGCCGGGTCAACGAAACAACCCGATCGCTGAGGGCGATAATCAGGACATTGACCAAAAGAGCCATGGTCAGTGGGATCAGGAATTTGGCTCCGGCGTAAAGTCCCAAGACGACCAATGTCGCTACGATCGTGATATCGCGCGTCGCCGACAATTTGAGGCGAGGTTTGGCAGGTTTGTTTTGCGGTTCGGACGGCATGCCTTGGTCCTGATCATTGTCGCCGGGGTGTCACGGTCCGACGATACTTGTCGCGATCCTGCACGGGATCAGGGCTTTGTGCAATCCGGTCAGTCAGTTATGCGCGGAAATTAACTGGCGAATTGGCAAATGTGGTTCTGCCAGAAGCAAAGGACGGGTAGGGTCGACGAATGAAACCTATAGCGATTCTTGAAAAAAACCGTTTTGTTGGCGCTCTGTTCCTAGCTTTGCGGAGGTTCGGCAACAAGGATGGTTTTGTCATGAGCAGCCACGTTGCCATGTCTCTGATGATGGCGCTGTTTCCCTTTGTGCTTTTCACTGTTGCCTTGGCGGGGGCATTGTCGCAGGGCTATGTCACCGACGAACTGATCGAATTAATCTTCGGCGCTTGGCCCAGTGATGTTGCAGATCCAATTGTGCGGGAATTACGTGCGGTGTTAGAAAACTCAGGATCCGGAGTAATTACGATTGGGGGATTGCTGGCAGTATATTTTGCCTCAAACGGTGTGGCTGCAGTACGCAAAGCCATGACGCAAGCCTATCATGATCAGGATACCTGGCCGTTTTGGAAGGCACGATTAATGTGCTTTGCCTTGGTCATCATCGGCGGTGCCGCAATTCTCGCTATCGCAGCGGTCGAAGTAGTACTGCCCGTTTACACAAGACTTGTCTCAGAAAATACTGCCTTTGACGTGGGCGGCTGGCTGTCTGTTGACCGTTTGCGTTGGACTTTTACCGTGGCAGTTCCTGCGGGCACTGTAATTCTTGCGCATCTGATACTTCCGACACGACGACACAGGCTGTCACAGATAATACCTGGGGTCATTTTAACCCTCGCGCTGTGGGCAGCGGGCGGCTGGGGTTTTTCCGTCTACATAGCTCAATTCGCGACATATAGTGCGACCTACGCAGGGTTGGCGGGGGCCATGGCTGCTTTGATCTTTCTTTATTTGTGTTCTGCCATGTTGATCCTTGGAGCCGAGTACAATGGTGCTCTCATTGATCTTGAAAGTGTCTCAAGTTCGGAGGGAAACGGGTGATCGGTTCCCGCACAAGCTGCATTCCGGGGTTGGCTGTTATATTTCTGGCCTCATTTTGCCCTTTGCCACAGGCAGTTATGGCGCAAAGTTATATCGGCTCCGAGGCGTGCGTAGACTGCCATCAGGACATTGCGGACAGCTGGAAAGCTTCACACCATGCCTTGGCTTGGACTGAGGTTTCTGAAGGTTCTATTCAAGCAGATTTCAAAGACACGAGTTATGAAGATGACGGCATGTCTGTTTTGTTTTCCAATAAGGACGGAGCGCTGGTTGCGACCGTGACTGAAAAAGACGGTATGACGACAGAGTATTCGGTTCATTCCGTAGTTGGTATCGAACCTTTGCAACAGTATCTTTTTGAGATCGAACCTGGGCGTTTACAAAGCTTCGATGTCGTATGGGATACTGATGCAGGTCGTTGGTTTCACCTTTATCCCGATCAGGACCTGCCGCCGGATGATGGATTGCATTGGTCGGGGCCTTATAAGAACTGGAACACTCGCTGCGCGGAATGTCATGCAACAGGATTCGTAAAAAACTATGATCCTGTCTCCAGAAGCTATGCGTCGGTTCACTCCGAAATCGGGGTCGGGTGCGAGGCGTGTCATGGACCAGGCTCAGCGCACATTGAGTGGACGAACGGTAAGGCTGTAAATGAAAGCCTGAGCGAGTTTGGGTTTCCGATTAATTGGGGAATAGGTGACACCGAAGCCGAAATTCAGCAATGCGCTGGTTGCCATTCGCGACGCGAGGCCCTGGAGGACGGAAATCCGTTGCCGGGTACACCTTATCACGATGCTTATAATCTGGCGGTACTGAGACCGGGCCTTTATCACTCGGATGGGCAAATTCTTGACGAAGTATATGTTTACGGCTCGTTTCTACAGTCGCGAATGTATGACAAGGGTGTCGGCTGTATGGATTGCCACAATCCCCACAGTGCGAACCTCGTTGCAGAAGGCAACGGCATTTGTACACAATGCCATTCGCCAGCCGGAAATCCGAAATTTCCCTCTCTGATACGCAAAACCTACGATGCACCCGAACACCACCATCACGAGGATGGCTCGGATGGGGCGCAATGCAAGAGTTGTCACATGATCGAACGGGTCTATATGGGCAACGATTGGCGTCGCGACCACAGTTTCCGAATTCCACGCCCCGATCTGGAGTTAGGGCCTGACGCGTGCACAGATTGTCACCAAGATAAAGATCAACGCTGGGCCGCTGCAAATATCGAAACATGGTATCCGGCATCAACCCGGCGCGCGCCGCATTTTGGTAGCGCGTTTGACGATGCTGCAACCGGACAGTTACAGGACCCCGAAATACTATTGGAAATAGCAAACGACCCTCAAAACGCAGGGATTGTACGCGCTACCGCCCTTTATCTGCTGCAAGCTTTCGGATCGGCTGAAATAGCTGCGGCTACCGCTGAGAGCCTTTCCGACCCTGACCCCTTGATACGGGCAAATGCGGTTGCCTTGCAACGCGAAGCAACTTTGACCGACCGAATTGAACGTCTTGAACCGTTGCTTTCGGATCCGCTGCGCAACGTACGTTTAACGACCGCCAAGGAGTTCTTGTCGATCCCCGCAGGAGCATTGTCGCCTGCGCAACAGGCTGTTGTACAAAAGTCGATGGCGGACTGGCAGAAGACCATGTCAAATAGGTTGGATTTTCCGGAAACTCATCTGGTTCTTGGGGGGCTGGCGTTGTCGCTTCGAAATTCGCAGGCAGCTGAAGGCGCGTTTCGCGAGGTAGTCCGATTGGATCCCCAGCGAGCCGAAGCCTGGCCGATGTTGGTACAGTTGGCTCATATCAATCGCGGACCACAGGCCGCGATCCAGACGCTGGATGAGGCCCTAAAAATTCTGCCAAATGACCCGAACCTCAAACAACTTGCAAATCAGTACGCGCGGTAAATCGGCACTTCACAGACCAATTTGTGCCATTTTGCGGGCGAATTTCACCTTTAGTGTCTAGCGGCAGTTAGGTAACCCCGGTGTTTCATGCCCAAAAGGTTTTCGACCAAAACTCAACCCCCAGTGGGTCCGCGCAAAGACAGTTTGGACAAGCGCATAGCGAAGCTGCGCGCGAAGAAACCCGTTGATCTGAATCACGGAGAGGCTTTGTTACTGCAGGGCATCGCTTCGTCTTCATTGCGTGAACAGCGCATCGCCGCAGGCAAGGTTCACTTGGATTGAATCATCCTCGATACCCGGTTGCGACAACAAATTTTTCGGAACTGTCTGATCGGGAAGATGGTGGCTTAACGTTAGCTACTTTAGTGAATTTCTGTTTCAGCAACTTTTGCAGATCGCCTTCCGCTCCGCCGGCCAAGACTTTTGCTACAAAAGTACCGCCTTCTTCAAGGACGTCAAAGGCGAAATAGGCTGCTGTTTCGCAAAGCGCCATAATACGCAAGTGATCCGTCTGCTTATGTCCCGACGAGGACGCTGCCATGTCCGACATAACCACATCAGCCTTGCCGCCAAGCCATGCCTTTACCTTTTTGTCAGCGTCATCCTCCATGAAGTCCAGCTGATGAATCTCGGCACCCGCAATTGGTTCCACCTCTTGCAGGTCAATACCTAAAACCGTTCCAATCCGCTTACCGGACCGTTCACCTAGCGCATTGACCCGCTTTACCGCAACCTGACACCAGCCACCTGGCGCACAACCTAAATCAACCACGCGTGCGCCGGGCACCAGAAATCGGAATTTTTCGTCCAATTCTAAAATTTTAAATGCTGCGCGCCCCCGATAGCCTTCGGCCTGTGCACGTTTCACGTAGGGGTCGTTCAATTGTCGCTCGAGCCACCGGGTCGAACTGAGCTTACGTCCACGCGCGGTTTTGACCTTGGTTTTCAAGTCACGTTGACCGCGACCCGAAGTGTTTTTTGCCATTTCAGGACCTCCTTGAAGCGGGTCTTTGGCCAAGCACATAGCGATTTGCCCTTACATAATAAACCCGCCTGACGGGTATTATTCTCTCAAGCACCGGAGGTTTTGGGACGAAAACGAGTAAAATACGCTTCGAGTGTTCGGAAACTGATTTCGGCGATCAAGTAGGATAAAAGACTGTAAACAATTAAGAGCGCCCAAGGGTCCACACCGCCGAAAAGGCCTGTGCTAATGCGGTTAACGACATCCAAAGCGATCAGGTGATACAAGTAAATTCCGTAACTGACGACACCGAACCGGGCGACTGGTGGAAATGTCAGTATTCCAGATAGAATGTTTTTTTCACGAACGACTAGTGCAACTAACGTGTAAGTCATTGCGATGTGTATCAAAAGATTGGGCCAGCCCCGCAAGTCGTAAGGGGCCAGCACCATAAGTACCGCGATGCTCAACAGTCCAATAGCCGACGCGTAATATCCGCCTGCGAAGCCAGACAATTTTTCAAAGCCCTTTTGTCGGTGCAGCACCACAGCGGACAGTGAACCAAGAATGATTGGAGCGTAGGTCGCGTTGGGTAACTTGAACAGCAAAGGTCCCAGAGAAATTGGCTCGAATGGAAAAAGACCGCTGATGATCGCGACATTCAGACCAACAAAGACGATGCAAACAGGTACTAATAATCGAAATGGCAAGATCAGCAACACCAGAGGCCAGATCATATAATATTGTTCTTCAACGGAAAGAGACCAGGTGATCCCCAGCAGTGGAATATGCTCGGTCAAAAAGTTGGAAAGAAAAAAGTAATAGAACGGCCAAATACCAAGAAGCCCGGTTTGACCCTTAATCACGACATAATATGTGCCAACCAGAGTGACAACAAAGAAGTAAACCGGAAAAATCCTAATAATTCTTCGCAAGTAAAAATTGCGTAGCGAAAACCTTCCGTACCTTTTGGACTCGCGCAGCAGAAGAGTTGTGATTAAAAAACCGCTGAGAACAAAGAAGAAATCTACGCCAAGAAACCCCCTTCCGAAAATGTGAGTCTGGCTGTCAGGGAATGGATTCGCGTGGTGCCACAGTACCATCGCAATGCAAATAAACCGAAGACCATCCAAATTCGAAAAGCGTCTTGTTGTTTGATAAGCGTTAAAATCCGGCTGGCCTGAAATGGGTCGATCAGAACCGAGTTCAGCAGTATCGGTCATTTTGCTCGCCTGAGTATCGTTCAAAATCCTTAGTCTCAGAACGGTCCGTCTTCCAAAACGCCGTCCGCGCTCATTTGAGCGTAAAGAAGACCCTCACGCAAACCGCGGTCCGCAACGGAAAGACGATCAGTAGGCCAACACCTTAGAAGCGCTTGCAGTATCGCAGAGCCAGACATTATCAGCGCTTGGCGATCATCACCAATTCGGGGATCGCGACGACGCCCGTGAGGGCCAAGCTCCAGATATCCCCGAATTACCTTATCTATCTGATCACTTGTCATACGCAGCCCGTCAACTTTGGTCCGGTCATATCGTTTGAGGCCCAAATGCGAGGCAGCAACTGTTGTGACGGTTCCACTTGTACCTACGATCTGGAAACCATCGCGTGCTTGTTCGTCTTTATAGGGTGCAAAATCAGCAAGATTTTCTTCGAAAAACCAACTCATCAGGGCGAACCGGGCCGAATCGTCCTCAACGTCATTAAATTGGTCTCGCAACGTTGCAACGCCGAGTGGGACACTGATCCAATCCACCACTTTAGCAGCAGGAAACGGACTTTCTGCTAAGTGAAAACCGTTATGAAGCCGCATAATAGCTGCTGGTCGATCCCGGCGCGGTACTGACGATATGTCAATCCAAACCAATTCGGTTGAACCGCCGCCGATGTCCACAACAAGCAACTGCTCGGTCTTGGTTGAAACCAGCGGGGCGCAGGAAATGACGGCAAGACGCGCCTCTTCTTCGGGTTGTATGATTTCCAGCGTAAGGCCGGTTTCACGTTTGACTTGCCGAATGAAATCGCGCGCATTCTTGGCGCGACGGCACGCTTCTGTCGCAACCAAGCGCATCCGTCGAACTTTGTTCCGTTTGAGTTTTTGTTGGCATATTCGCAATGCCTGAACGGTGCGGGACATGGACGCCCGCGACAATCGTCCGGTGCGTTCCAAACCCGCGCCCAGTTGCACGGACTTGGAAAAACTGTCTACCACATGGAACCCGCTGCCCTTGGGCTGGGCTATCAACATGCGGCAGCTATTTGTTCCCAAATCCAGCGCCGCATACAATGCATCTGGATCGGGCCTTGCCGGCGCGGGGCTTTCGACCGCCTTCGGGAACGCGCCCGCACCTTTGGGACGCTTGGGCGCCATGGTCACGCCCTCCGATTTTCGAGTTACCCCGACCATAGGTGCCGCAATTCGATCACGCAAGACGCTCATTAAGGTCATTAGAATTTTGATGTTCGGATTCGGCGCTCTGGCCTTTAAAGCTACAACATCTTCAGAAGGCAAAAGGTCGCTGGAAATGCGCCGTGTGTCGAAAACCGACCGACTTGCGCCCACATAGAAGTCTAGAAACTGTCCATCTGGTTAGGAGGAATCAAAGGCAATGCCTGACGTCACCATTGTTTTTTGGCGCGACATTCCCGCTCAGGTCATCGTTGGCAAAGGTCGACGAGGCGCCAAGCGGCAGTTAGAGGAGCGGTTTGAGCAGGCGATCGATCGCGCGGCCATGAAGGTGAACGCCAAGGACAGCGATGCCTACCTAGCTGAGTGGCGCAAGGCCGAGCCTTTCGAGGTCGAAGGCGACCCGTCAGAAATTGCTGAGGCAGAAGCCGTGCGTTTGGAAACAGAGTATGATCAGGACCGTATCAAGTTACTGATCGCCAATGACGGTTGGGCATGAGCCCGAAACAGCTATGGGAGGCCGCAATGGCTTTGCTGAACTTCAAGAAACGTGATGTGGCCGAAAAAGCCCCAGTGAACCCGACCGTCGAAGCCTTTTTGCAAGGCTATTCGATTGAAGTGATGCCGCGTACTGCTGAAAAGGTGGAGGATTTTCGCGCTTTGCTGCCCATCGGGACCCGTGTCTATATAGCCCACATCGAAGGTACCCCGATTGAGGATATGGTCAAAACAGCCAAGCGTATCGCCGACGAAGGGTATCCAGTGATGCCGCATTTTCCCGCGCGGATCATCAAAGATGCGGCTACGCTGGAAAACTGGATATCCATGTACCAGGGCGAAGCGGGCGTAGATCAGGCGCTGTTGTTGGCTGGCGGTGTTGCCAAGCCGCACGGCGATTTTGACAGTTCCATGCAGTTGCTGGAAACCGGCTTGTTTGACAAAGCTGGGTTCAAGCGTTTGCACGTTGCTGGTCACCCAGAAGGCAATAAGGATATTGATCCTGACGGTTCAACAACAAACGTGAACGACGCGTTGCGTTGGAAGCAAAAGTTCAGCGAAACGACGGACGCAGAAATGGCACTGGCCACCCAATTTGCTTTTGATGCCAAGCCAATCATTGAGTGGGCAGAGGGCCTTAAGGCGGCGGGCATTGATTTGCCTATCCACATCGGTATCGCGGGCCCAGCCAAGCTGCAGACGCTTATCAAATTCGCTATTGCCTGCGGAGTTGGACCATCGCTGAAGGTCCTGCAAAAACGCGCTATGGACGTGTCCAAACTGTTGCTGCCTTACGAGCCGACTGAAGTGTTGACTGAGTTGGCCAATCACAAAGCGGCAAATCCAGACTTTAACGTTACCAACGTGCACTTCTTCCCACTTGGCGGAATCAAGACAAATGCCAACTGGGCAATCGAAAATGGCGGCGCTTCTGCGAAGCCCGTGAACTCCTAAGGACCAGACATGACCCGTACAGTCGTCGAATCTAAGACAAAAACAGCCATTATCGGCTTTGACGAACCTTTCTGCGTCATAGGTGAACGCATCAACCCAACTGGCCGAAAGAAATTGGCTGCCGAACTGGAAGCGGGCGATTTCTCGACAGTTGAGAAAGACGCGCTGGCTCAGGTGGCGGCAGGCGCGACCGTGCTGGATATCAACGCGGGCGTTGTTTATAATTCGAACCCCAACCCGAACGAAACCGAGCCACCGCTGATGCGCAAGATCGTCGAGCTGGTGCAGGGTTTGGTTGAGGTTCCGCTCTGCATCGACAGCTCGGTGCCGGGCGCGTTGGAAGCTGGCCTTGAGGCAGCTGAGGGCCGCCCACTCTTGAACTCAGTTACTGGTGAAGAAGAGCGCCTTGAATTGGTTCTTCCGCTGGTAAAAAAATACAACGTTCCTGTTGTAGCAATATCAAACGACGACACCGGAATATCCGAAGACCCGAACGTGCGCTTTGATGTAGCCAAGAAAATTGTTGAACGCGCTGCCGACTTTGGAATTCCTGCGCATGACATCGTTGTTGACCCGCTTGTTATGCCTATTGGTGCAATGGCTACGGCAGGTCTGCAAGTTTTTGCATTGGTTCGACGTTTGCGTGAAGAACTGGGTGTGAACACCACTTGTGGTGCATCCAACATTTCATTTGGATTGCCCAACCGCCATGGCATTAACAATGCATTCCTGCCAATGGCGATGGGAGCTGGCATGACGTCCGCGATTATGAATCCGGTTGCACTGCCTGTTGGCCCGAAGAAGCTGGCCGAGAAGAAGGCCGAGGTCGAAGCCAAAGGTGTGATTTTGCCACCTGATATGGACGACGAAACTTTCTGCCAGCTGTTTGGTCTGGGATCGACCATGCCCCGTGCGGGAAAAGAGATGGAAGCAATCCGCGCAGCCAATCTACTGACCAACAATGACCCTCACGGTGGCGAGTGGATCAGGTTCAACAAATCTCCTGACGAAGCAGGAGCGGCAGGCGGAGGACGCCGTGGAGGTGGCCGTCGACGACGTGCCGGATGAAATTTGAGACCGAAAAGGCCGGGCTTAGTCCCGGCCTTTTTCTGTTCTGCAAGTTTTCGGTTCCGTAATTTATCCTCTCAGGGCTATGGCGTGATTGATATCGGCACCTTTGTTTGCAGCGCAATAAGTGGGGAAGGGCGCTCGTGCTGACAATTCAATCTCGCGCTTGACCCAATTTCGATCTTCCAGCTGATGTAGAGAGTTTGAAAGTGCCCGGTCAGTAATAGGTGCTAAATCCGACTTCAGAATCGAAAAGCGTTTAGGTTTTTTGACAAGGGCTAATATTGGTACTGTCCAGTTGCGCCGAAGCAATGCGAGCTCTTTGTCATCCGGAACCGCAGCCATAATTCTGTGAGCTACAATTGCAGCTTCTCTTCCAGCTGGGGTTAGGCGGAATTCGGGCCGCAATGGGTGGCCGTGACCGGGGTTTCTCTCAATCAGTTTGAGTTGAACAAGGTGATCAAGGCTCGCTGAAAATGATGTTCTGCTAGCTGGCGTAGCCTCCAATAAAGGCGCCTGACGACCGGGAACACCAGAATGCAGAAGAGCCAGAATGTTCAGTGACCAGGCTCGGGAAGTCAGGTTGACAAGCGTTTTTATGTCCATAAAGTATAGTAACTTTATTTTTAGCACAAAGGAAAGTTCTATGGCGCTTATTTCTCTTGAAAATACAATAACGCTCGCGATTTCCGTACGTGACCGACACCTGAGCGCGGAATGGTATAGCTCTAAACTTGGATTTGAATTGATCCATCACATTGATGAAGTCGGCTGGAGCGAGATGCAGACAAAGACTCCGGGCGTAACCTTGGGGCTGGGGGAACAGTCTGTGCCTTCGCCGGGTAATTCCGTTCCTGTCTTTGGCGTGGCTGACATTGCGACGGCGCGCAGAGCACTTGAGTCAGAAGGCGTGCGGTTTGATGGTGCAACAGAAACTATTGAGGGCATGGTCAGCACTGCAACTTTCTATGATCCCGATGAAAATGCGTTGATGCTGGCGCAAGACCTAAGTCAAGGCTGATAGCCTCGCCCAAATTGTCGCAGTTCCGCCCCCGATTATTGCCAAGCTCGATCAATCAGGGGACACTAAAACAACGCGCGGCGAAAAAAACGGTGGCTGTCATGCAAAAAACACGCCCTCCGAGATTGTCGGATGCGGACCTTTCTAAAAGACTGGGAAAAAAAGAATATTTCGAACAACTGATCGACTTGCAAGCGGTGCTGGCGCGAATTCAGCAAGCCTTTTTGTTTCATGGTCTAAAAGGTGTGATCGTATTGGAAGGCTGGGATGCAGCAGGAAAAGGTGGAGCGATCCGGCGGATCAGTCAGGCCCTTGACCCTCGCAGCTTTAAGGTCTGGCCAATCGGGGCCCCACGAAATTATTACTTGAATCGCCACTATTTGTTACGGTTTTGGGAGCGATTACCCCCTCAGGGAGCAATTTCTGCATTTGACCGCAGTTGGTACGGCCGCGTTTTGGTGGAACGGATAGAGAGGCTGACACCTGAACATAGATGGCGCGATGCCTATCGAGAAATCAACGATTTCGAGCGCATGTTGGTTGCTGACGATACGCGCATTGTGAAGTTGTTTTTTCATATCTCTGCTGATGAGCAGATGGATCGTTTTACAGAGCGATTGCGTAACCCTCTTAAGCGTTGGAAGCTAACGTACGAGGATTTCCGAAACCGAGAAAAATGGGCGGAAACTGAAACAGCGGTGGATGAAATGTTGGCGCGAACCTCGACGGACTTTGCTCCTTGGCAAGTTATTGCGGGGAATAACAAACGGTATGCCAGGATCGAAGCCATGAAGGCTATTGTAGCAAGGTTTTCCGAAGGAGTTGACCTCAGCCCTCAGGTTTTGGACCACAAAACGCTCGATGCTGCGGGGCATGCATTGGATGGTGAACAGGATTTAATTGATAGCCTTCGTGCACGGACCGAATAGGCCTCAAGGCAGTGAAGCCTTGTCAGACTCTGTTGCAAGTGAAGTCTAACCTTTGCGATTGGCAAAAGGCATCGCGTCCGCTGACGCGAACCCACCAGTTATTCTGCGCGTCGGGCCTGAAGCAAGTTGATGACAGCAGGAACGCGTGTTCCATTTGCAGAATGATAGCTCGCAAAAGCGTTTGCCACGCTGCTCTGTATGATTTTAACGTCGTCGTCCGTGCCCTCGAAATGCGCGATCACGCGGGCTGCAGGACCCACACGTGTGCAAAGCTTTGCCGCTTCGTTTAAGTCATCTGGTCCAGTTAGAGTCAGGGGAACAGGTCGGACCTGAATGTCGGTTAATCCTGCTTGGGCCATCAAATTCGCAACACGCTCCCTGTCATGAAAAGCAAGAGGGCCCGGCGCGTTGCGATCGACTTTGGGTGGTTGGCCAAGGTGTTTTACTGCGGCCACATGAGGTATCTTGAACCACGGGTTTTCTGAAAGGCTACCCCACGCGGCGAAGGTTATCCGTGCGCCGGGTTTCAATCCTTGTGCCATGTTAGCAAACGCTGCCACGGGATCCGAGAAAAACATTACCCCAAAGCGGGAGATTAGTGCGTCACAATTCAGTTCGGACAGATCAGCAACCTGTGCATCAGCTACTTTAAATGAGACGTTGGGCATCTGTTCTGCCCGTGACCGCGCCCTTTCAAGAAATTGTTCGGAGATATCCAAACCTTGCACCTCGCCGGAGGGCCCGATTAGGTTTGCAGCAGCAAGCGAGCTTGCCCCAGTACCGCAACCAATGTCCAAGACTTTCATTCCATCCGACAGGTTGGCTTCGTCAAGAACCAGTGCCAATACCGGAGCCAAAAGGTGATCCAGTTGATCCTCGAAGGTCAACCATCTGGATCCCATGTCAGACTTTCCCCAAAACTCGGCTTGGTCGTCGTTTGCGATTTGCATATCGTTCCCCTCACTGGGTGAGTGGACTATGACCTCCTGCGCCTCCGGCGGCCAGACTTTTCCTCATCCGAGCCGGTATTAAATGACGGAGAAGGCAGGGAAACAACTTGGGCAAGTTCCGGAAATGGGTCGGTCTTATGCGGTATTGCATTTGCAGCAACAAAGTGGTCTTGAAACTTCGGTTCGATCGCTGTTTCGACCTTGGTGATTTCGCGTACGACCTGTTCGATCTCGGCCCTTGAGCCTATGTTGCACAGTGCAATCCGCGCCCCAGTGCCAGCTGCGTTTCCCGCACTTGTGACCTTTTCCAAAGGTGCGTCTGGTATCATACCCAGTACCATCGCGTGTTTGGTTGATATGTGCGCACCAAAAGCGCCAGCCAGAACTACACGGTCCACCTGATCGACCTCCATTTCGTCCATGAGCAAACGCGCACCGGCATAAAGCGCGGATTTTGCCAGCTGGATGGCTCGAATATCGCCTTGGGTCACTGTAATCTTAGGGCCACCTTCGGCGCTGGCGTCGTGAATCAGGTAGGAGTGAGTGCGGCCTTCGGGAACGCATCTTTCCGTACCGGTTTGCGCCGCTGAACCAATCAACCCGCTTTCGTCCAAAAGCCCGGCGATACGCATCTCTGCAACCGCTTCAATTATTCCTGACCCGCAGATGCCGGTGATTCCGGTGGTGGCGATATCAAGTTCGAAACCTTCCTCGTCCGACCACTTTTCTGAGCCGATGACCCGAAATCTCGGTTCCTTTGTTGTCGGATCAATCTCAATCCGTTCGATGGCTCCTGGCGCGGCCCGCTGACCAGAGCTGATTTGCGCCCCTTCAAAGGCGGGTCCGGTGGGTGAAGAACAGGCTAGAACACGGCTGGTATTACCCAAAAGAATTTCGGCATTTGTGCCGACGTCGACGATCAAAACAAGATCACTGGATTTTCCCGGTTCTTCGGATAAGGCCACAGCGGCGCAGTCGGCGCCAACGTGTCCAGCGATACACGGGAGGATATAAACCTGAGCACGCGGATTCATGTTGATCAGGTCCATTTCCTGCGCGGGTAAGGACATGCTTTCTGAAGTGGCAAGCGCAAATGGAGCCTGACCAAGCTCTACCGGGTCCAGACCAAGCAGCAGATGATGCATGACCGGGTTGCAGACAAACACCGTTTCGACAATCAATGTTGCATCTATTCCAGCTTCATCAGCGATTGATGTAGTCAGATCATTAATTGCGTCCCGTACCGCGCGTGTCATTTCCTTGTCACCGCCGGGATTCATCATGGCATAAGATACGCGGCTCATCAGGTCTTCGCCAAAGCGGATCTGTGGGTTCATGAGACCTGATGAAGCTTTGACTTCGCCTGTTTCAAGATCGGTCAGGTGTGCAGCGATGGTCGTTGAGCCGAGGTCGATGGCCAGCCCGAAAAGGCCGTTTTCGTGTAGCCCGGGCCAAATTTCCAAAATACGCGCCACAGAGCCTTTGTGATCTTTATGAACGGCGACTGTGACCTCCCATTTTCCCTTTCGTAATACCGGTTGCAATTTGGAAAGCAGTGACACGTCGGCAGTAACTGCGTCGATGTGCCATTGTTCGCGAAGCGCGCGCTCTAACCTTTCCAGATCGCCTGTAGGCGAGTGCATGTCCGGTTCTTCCACCACAACGAAATACAATCGCGTGGCTGGGTCCATTGTGATTGCACGTGCGGCGGCAGCTTTGCGAACCACCTGACGATGGACCTGACTTTCAGGGGGAACGTCGATCACGACATCACCCTGCACAGAGGCCTGACAACCCAGACGCCGCCCCGGTTTCAACCCGCGCTTGTCATCGTAACGTTGTTCGACTGCATTCCAATCACTCAAAGCGTCTTGGGATACGGTCACGCCATGCTTAGGAAATTCGCCATAGCTCGGCGTGATTTGGCATTTTGAGCAAATGCCCCGCCCACCGCAAACCGAGTCCAAATCCACCCCAAGTTGGCGGGCCGCAGTTAGGATCGGCGTGCCGACAGGAAAATGTCCGCGTTTGCCCGACGGGGTAAAGACGACAAGTGGATCGGTAGTCATTCAGGCCTGCCTTTTTCAAATTCGCGCGAGTCTCGCGCAAAATATGGTTTTAACCACAAAGGGAAAGGGCTGTCAGCGGCACGATTTGCGCGGCTTGCGTCGTTTTCTGCCTCGGCATTAGCTGGACGGGGTCAACAACATAGCATCAGGGGCTTTTCCTTCGACACAATCCATGCCATAGGGTCACCGCCAAACGGGCTTTTGCATGGGGTTAACAGATGCAGATTCGTGAGGCACTCACCTTTGACGACGTTCTTTTAGTTCCGGGCGCATCTTCTGTGCTGCCGGCGACGGCGGATACGACTACGCGTGTAACGCGCGAAATCTCGATGAATATCCCTTTGCTGAGTTCAGCGATGGACACAGTGACCGAAGCCCGCATGGCCATTGCGATGGCGCAGGCTGGCGGCATCGGTGTTGTTCATAAGAACCTTTCAGCGGAAGAGCAGTCCCGCGAAGTGCGGCGCGTCAAGCGTTTCGAGTCGGGTATAGTTTATAACCCCGTGACTCTACGTGCCGATCAAACCTTGGCTGATGCCAAGGCTCTGGTCGAGCGGTACAACTTTACTGGTTTTCCTGTGACAGATGATAATGGGCGCGTAGTCGGTATTGTCACAAATCGAGATATGCGTTTTGCCACTTCAGACGACACTCCGATCAAGGCGATGATGACCTTTGACAATTTGGCAATGCTTCAGGAACCTGCTGATCTTGAAGAGGCCAAAAGCCTGATGCGAGCACGTCGGATCGAAAAGCTGTTGGTTGTAGACGGTCAAGGAAAACTTACTGGTCTGTTGACCTTGAAGGACACCGAACAAGCCGTTCTAAACCCGACCGCGTGCAAGGATCAACTGGGCCGGCTTCGGGTTGCTGCCGCCACTTCTGTCGGCGACGCCGGTTTTGAACGTTCTGAAATGCTTGTGGACTCGGGCGTCGATATCATCGTTGTGGACACCGCTCATGGCCATTCTCAGGGCGTTATTGATGCCGTGAAGCGGGTAAAGACTTTGTCGAACGAGGTCCAGATTATCGCGGGCAACGTGGCGACCCAAGAGGCAACGCGCGCTTTGATTGACGCCGGCGCGGATGCCATCAAAGTTGGTATTGGTCCTGGTTCGATTTGTACCACCCGAATGGTTGCCGGGGTGGGGGTTCCGCAATTGACGGCAATAATGGATTGTGCAGCGGCGGCTGGCGATGTTCCGGTAATTGCAGACGGCGGCATAAAGTTTTCTGGCGACTTCGCGAAAGCCATCGCCGCTGGCGCATCATGTGCGATGGTCGGTTCGATGATCGCAGGAACGGATGAAAGCCCCGGTGAAGTGATCTTATATCAAGGTCGCTCATTCAAATCCTATCGTGGGATGGGAAGCCTTGGCGCGATGGCGCGTGGTTCAGCGGACCGCTATTTCCAAAAGGATGCCGCCAGCGACAAGTTAGTGCCCGAAGGGATCGAAGGGCAGGTGCCTTACAAAGGATCCGCTAGCGCGGTTGTGCATCAGCTCGTGGGTGGATTGCGCGCTGCCATGGGCTACACAGGTTGCGCCACGATTGATGAGATGCGGCGTGATTGCAATTTTGTCAAAATCACGGGTGCAGGCCTGAAGGAAAGCCATGTGCATGACGTGCAAATCACTCGGGAGAGTCCCAATTACCGGATTATGTAAAATTAGTGCGGCGCACGCGCTGTTGCCTAATGAAGTCGCTTAGGCGGAGGAATCGAAACTAACATGACGCCCTCCGCCCGAGTTCAGGCAGCAATAGAAATATTGGATGATATTCTTGATGGATCGCCCGCCGAAAAGGCTTTGACCGGGTGGGCTCGAAGAAGTCGATTTGCTGGCTCGAAGGATCGCGCGGCAGTCCGCGATCATGTGTTTGACGCGCTTCGGTGCCGCCGGTCATTCGCAGCGCGTGGAGGCTCAGAAAACGGGCGCGGCCTAATGATCGGCGCAATAAGGTCCTTGGGAGCTGATCCTAATGAGTTGTTCACAGGTGATCGGCATGCGCCCGATCCGCTTGAGGAAAGCGAAGTTGGCCGGGACTTTGTGACCGAGTCAGAAAGGTTTGATATCCCAGAATGGCTGTGGCCAGAGTTTCAACGTTCGCTTGGTGACGAGGCGCAGGCGGCGGCGACCGCGCTTCAAAGTCGTGCGCCATTACATTTACGTGTAAATTTGCAAAAGGTTAATCGCCAGCAAGCTGCCCAAGAACTTATGCGGGAGGGGATCAGCTCAGAGGTTCACCCAGCTTGTGAGACGGCCCTTGAAGTAAAAGAAGGTGCCCGCAAGGTCGCCCAAAGCCACGCTTATTTATCTGGATTGGTGGAGTTACAAGATGCTGCCAGTCAAGCTGTTGTTGCTGCGCTGCCTTTGCGTCCGGGTATGCGGATTATTGACTATTGTGCCGGAGGCGGCGGAAAGGCTTTGGCCATTGCAGCACTTTCCAATTCTGTAAAAATTTTTGCGCATGATGCGAACCCAGCCAGAATGCATGATCTACCAGCACGCGCCCAACGCGCAGGGGCTGAGATTAAGATTTTATCTACTGAAGAAGTGTTCGCGCACCCCGGATTTGACATCATTCTTATCGATGCACCGTGTTCCGGTAGCGGATCCTGGCGCAGAGCGCCCGCAGGTAAGTGGGCGCTAACTCCAGACCGCCTTTCAAAGCTTGTTAGTGCTCAGATGAAAATCCTTGGTTCAACAGCACCGCTTGTTTCACCTGGCGGATTGTTGGCCTATGTTACCTGCTCGATTTTGTCGGCTGAAAACGATTCAGTGGTGGAGGGTTTTTTGAACAATCACCCGGGTTGGCAGTCTGACTGGCGTAAGCAGTGGATGGTATCCAAACGGACCGACGGGTTCTTTTGCGCGCACTTAAATAAACCGTTAATCCCCTAGTACGTAACAACATTCAGGAGAACTCTCCGTTTCTCTTAAGCGAATGTTAACCGGGTTTGGGCCGACAACAAAAAGCCCAACGACTTGAGTTGTTTATGACTTTAGCCACGAAAGTTTTTTCTGATCCGTCTTTTCAAAAAGCCCCTTAGGTCTGTGGCTCGCCACATAAGTGTTAATCGGCGCGATGCTGAGTCTTTCGCTCGTTTTGGACCTGGTTCCCAAGGTCTGGCACTCAAGTTTCGTTGTGGTAGTGGTTTCTTTACTGACGGCTGCGTACTTTGGTTGTTTTACGTGGTGCAATAGCGGACTGCATGGCGCAGTAGGAGGTGAATTCTATTGCGGTTTTTGCTGAGCAGGAGTTGATTACCTGCGTTATCGCCAACGCTTAAGGCGATATTTTGACGGTCAATGCCGAAGCGCGTGCACGGGTTCAAGCCTTTCCGGGCACTAGGTCAGAGCAATTTATGAAACCTATGTTTGCAAACCCTCCTGCGATTGCAGTCCGGGGCTGAGACTTACGGCAAAGCGCGAGAAGACATGGTGCCCCGGTGCCAATCTCGGTCTTCGATGTCGGCAGCGGTCGGTTCTGTTGGCGATTTCATTTGGATGCTCCGAGGGAATGGAAAGAGGTCAGCGTTCCGGTTTTAACCGAAGGGCGAAACGGAACCCTTTTGAGGGTAAACGATGCAGCGGCGCGTTTGTTGGGGCGATAGCCTGATATTCTGCATCAGGCGTTCAATAGCGAGTCGAGCGCAAAGAATATTATCGTGCAGGTTCAAACGGAAAACGGTGCCGTTCCTGCCGCCGTGCGCGAATTTAGTCGTTCGGGAACCGCTCGTGACTTGTTGTAGTTGCCGATTGAGCAGGCAGGACAAAGCAGTAGTGAGGTATCATTTGCGGATCTTCCAGTGCCCATCATGCGTCTTGCTCCGGACGGCCGCATCCTGGAAGCCAACCGGTTGGCCATGAAACTGATCGAAAACTTTGATGCCGGATAGACCAAGGTCGACGAGATCATGAAGAGTTTAACGCACCAATTTCCAATTGGCTGGCGCGCTCACAGGCAGTTGCATTGGAACTACCGTATCACGTTACCCATGGTCAAATATCGCAACTCTCGTGTCACGCGCTTCTCTGTCTAAGCTGCGGCCGTATGCTAAAAAAACGCTTAAAACAGATGCTAAATTTAGAGGTCGGCCCCCAATTTTTTTGGCCGAGACTCTGCGCTAAAACCAGTTTCTGGTTGGTTATTTTTCCTACTGTGAAACAAAGAAACAAGACGCAATCAAACAACGAAACACTACTGAAGTCATCTGGACACACTCACACATAATGATTTGTAACCTAGGCTGACCGCATATTGAACTAAGCGTCAGGTCGCGTTTATCTAATCTTATGAGCAGAGAAAAAACTACGATATCTCGCCAAAGATTTCGACGGCCTGTTTCCGCGATCCCTAGCTTGACTGGAGTTATAGCGATTATCGCCATTCCGGTTATCCACTTCCTGTGGCCTGACTTGCAAGGCGTTTCAGACCGCGATCAAACAGTGCTTTTCGCTTTATCCGTTTTTTCGTTACTTGTAGTTTCTGAAGTTTTTTACTCAAAGGTCTATCGGAAACCAGGAAGTGGATTAGTTTATCGACCTCAAAATTTTTTTGATGGTAAATACGTATGTGATTTTGGGATCAAGTTACTCGGGCTTGCCGCTAGTTTTGCTATGTTGGCAGTGTTTTATTATTCAGCTGATATCTACAGGGATGACTGGTATTCACCATTTTTTTCTTTGCTGAGTGATTACTGGGGTCTCATATTGTTTGTTATTTTAGTCACTGTTACATTTGTTCATTTTTCGATGCGCAATCCTCGAGACGGTTTGTGGCATTTGGGGCGAGCCGTCTTAACCCTCGGTCGCTTATCAACGCGAGCGCCTGAGTTGAAGGTTCATTTTCTTGGACTTGGAATAAAGGGATATTTTTTACCGCTGATGTTTTGTTATTTGGTTTACGATTGGTCTTATTTTCAAACTCGTTCGTTATGGAGTTCTGATGATTTTTATGATGTCTACGAATACCTGTTTAGGTTTTCTTTTTTTCTTGACCTCACAATAGTAGTCATAGGCTACGCTACAGCAACACGCCTGTTGACTTCCCAGATTCGGTGGACCGAAACTAAAGTAAGTGGTTGGCTGGTCTGCATAATTTGCTATGCGCCATTCTGGCAGCTTTTGTCGCGCAACTACTTTAATTATTTCGAAAGCGGCTTTGCTTGGGGTCAATGGCTTTGGGACTATCCCGTCCTATATTTTATGTGGGGTAGTACAATTCTACTTTTTTTGGGTATTTATAGCCTAACCTCTGCTAGGATGGGGCTAAGGTTTTCCAATTTAACATATAGGGGTCTTGCCTGCGATTTCCCTTACAACATAAGCAAGCACCCGGCTTACATAAGCAAAAACATAACTTGGTGGTTGATATCCATCCCTTTCATCGCTGTTGATTTCTGGACTGGGGTGGCCAATTGCACTGCTTTATTTGGTGTAAATGCTATCTACTATTTTCGTGCGCGACACGAAGAAATGTGCCTTTCCAAAGCCCCGTCGTACCGGGCCTACCAGCGTTTTATTAATGATCGCGGGCTAATTGCACAATTGAAGCGTGGTATATTGGGGCAAACGAAATGGATACCCGAGCAGAAAAATCGAAGTGACGTCCGCACCCGGATTTAGTTACTTGCTAAATTTGGAACAAGGTTAAAAATATGTTCACGCAGTTGTCGGGTGGTGATATATTTCACTTGATCTAATTTCTTGGTCTCCTTTAAAGCGTGAATATGTACGACGTTTATGCTGGATCGACAATTGATCGGAATTCGACAGTGTTTCTGTCGTGTTGCTGGTCGAACCGGATCAGTGATCGAGAATGCCAGTTGGACTCTCAATTTTGTAGGACATCAGAAAGTATTTGACATACTGCGGGATACATCTTGGCGAACGCACGACCTTCAGATTGTCGGTAAAAGAAGAGGGAGCGACTGACTGATACGGAGAAACAAAGGTGGAATGAACGCTGCGATAAGAAAATGTGCAGAAAGTTCTATTTGGTTATTCATGATTTTTGGTCAGATCAGCGTGTCCACAGGCATCAGAGTATTGATTAGCGATCTTCCATCAGCCTAATGGCTACCGGTACGTAAGGAATATGGTGCGTACTTGTTTCACAATGGTTTTATCAAAAAAATGAAACCCTGTACCCCAAGACAGGACTTAAGCGGCAAAAGTGTAAGTACAACAAACAGCGTTCCAGTCGGCGCGATAGTATCGAGATCACGTTGGAGCGTCTCAAGGATTGGTGGCGCGGATCTCTAACAGCCATGAAGGATCACAAAGGTCTTTCTGTCGGCAGCTGTTCTCGTCGCAGAAGTCTTGCTCCGGCCGTGAAACAATGGGTCCGAAAACTAGGGGGGGAGTTCTTTCGGCGGCAACTCCTAAATCAAACGACAAGAGACGGTGGTATTCTTGACCGGATGTTTAGGCTCGATGTCTGGAAAAGTTAAGGGCGAGCGTTTGAGTGAGCTTGTAATCTACAAAAGCCGTGAGAGTGAAGTAAGTCAATGTTTTATTGATATTCTTAAAATAAGCCACGGTGCAGGAGCTATGCAAAAAGCATTCCAGCATTTTTCTGAAGAGTGGGCAACAAAGATTTCAGTTGATATGTTCTCTTTTTACCCCCATAAGGAACAAGAGGTGAACAAAGCAGTGATTGCCGCCCGTTGAAGGGTGTGACAAAAAGGGAAGGCGACAGGACAATGGCGGATCTTCTGACAATGAGCGACAAGAAAAACGCAGACAAGCAAAAGGCGCTCGACAGCGCGTTGGCGCAGATCGAACGGCAATTCGGCAAGGGCTCGATCATGAAGCTCGGCGAGGACGCCAAGCAAGACATCGAAGCAAGCTCGACCGGTTCGCTTGGTCTGGACATTGCGCTTGGGATCGGCGGTCTGCCAATGGGGCGGATTGTTGAGATTTACGGCCCGGAAAGCTCGGGCAAGACAACGCTTACATTGCACTGTATTGCTGAGCAGCAAAAACGCGGAGGGGTCTGCGCGTTCGTAGATGCTGAGCATGCGCTGGACCCACAATATGCCCGCAAGTTGGGTGTTGATCTGGACGAGCTGCTGATTTCGCAGCCCGATACCGGTGAACAGGCGCTTGAGATCACTGATACTCTGGTGCGCTCTGGCGCAGTGAACATGGTTGTGGTCGACTCAGTTGCGGCATTGACTCCGAAATCCGAACTTGAGGGCGACATGGGTGACAGCAATGTCGGCGTGCAAGCCCGTTTGATGAGTCAGGCCATGCGCAAACTGACCGGCTCGATTAGCCGCTCGAACTGTATGGTTATTTTCATTAACCAGATTCGAATGAAAATCGGTGTTATGTTCGGTAGCCCGGAAACTACCACTGGTGGTAATGCGCTGAAATTCTATAGCTCGGTCCGTCTGGATATCCGTCGTATTGGCGCAATCAAGGATCGCGATGAGGTTGTTGGCAACCAGACCCGCGTCAAGGTCGTCAAGAACAAGGTGGCGCCGCCGTTCAAGCAGGTGGAATTCGATATCATGTATGGCGAGGGTATCTCGAAGATGGGCGAGCTGCTGGACTTGGGCGTCAAAGCCGGCGTGGTAGAAAAATCAGGCTCATGGTTTAGCTACGGCGACGAACGGATCGGACAGGGGCGTGAGAATGCCAAGCAATACTTGCGCGACAATGGTAGCGTAGCTCTTGAGATAGAAGACAAGATTCGCGCAGCACATGGTCTGGATTTCGACATGCCCCCCGGCGCGGCTGAGGACGAGGATATCCTCGAAGCCTAAACTTTTCGAAAAACATAGCGAACCAGGCGGTCCTTTCGGGGCCGCCTTGTTTCGTTGTGCGACCTCTATGCTGTGGACTATCTAAAGGGAGGGGGATAAACCCGTCTCAACAAATACGATTGCGCGCTGAGGGAATCTTATGCCCACGCTAAATGATATCCGTTCGACTTTTTTGAACTACTTCGCCAAACAGGGGCACGAAGTGGTTGCGTCCAGCCCTTTGGTCCCGCGCAATGACCCAACGCTGATGTTTGTGAATTCAGGGATGGTTCAGTTTAAGAACCTGTTTACCGGGGTGGAAATGCGCGACTATAAGCGTGCAACCACGGCGCAGAAGTGTGTCCGCGCGGGAGGCAAGCACAACGATCTTGACAATGTGGGCTACACCGCGCGCCACCATACGTTTTTTGAGATGTTGGGCAATTTTTCGTTTGGTGATTATTTTAAGAAAGATGCGATCCCTTTTGCTTGGGAACTGATTACCAAGGAATTCGGTATCGACAAGAACCGTCTGTTGACGACTGTTTTCCACACCGATGACGAAGCGTTCGACATCTGGAAGAAAGTTGGAGTCCCCGAGGATCGGATCATTCGTATCGCAACAAACGATAACTTCTGGCAAATGGGTCCGACGGGTCCATGCGGTCCATGCACCGAGATTTTCTATGATCACGGCGATCACATCTGGGGCGGGCCTCCGGGTTCGGCGGAAGAGGATGGCGACCGCTTCATCGAAATCTGGAACATTGTTTTCATGCAGAACGAACAGTTCGAAGACGGCTCGATGGTCGAACTCGACATGCAGTCCATAGACACTGGTATGGGTTTGGAGCGGATCGGTGCTCTGCTACAGGGTAGCCACGATAACTATGACACGGATTTGTTCAAGACGCTGATTGAAGCATCTGCGGACGCAATTGGTGTTGACCCTTATGGCGATCAAAACGTGCATCACCGGGTGATTGCCGACCACCTGCGATCGACCTCGTTCCTTATCGCCGACGGTGTGATGCCGTCGAACGACGGACGCGGCTACGTTTTGCGCCGTATTATGCGTCGCGCTATGCGTCACGCGCATCTGCTAGGCGCGAAGGATCCGGTTATGTACCGTCTGGTGCCAACGCTGGTACAATTGATGGGCGCGCAATATTCCGAGCTGGGCCGGGCGCAACCGCTGATAGAAGAGACATTGCTGCTAGAGGAAACCCGCTTCAAGCAGACATTAGATCGCGGTCTAAAACTGCTTGATGAAGAGGTTGCAAACCTGCCCAAGGGCGCCGCGCTGCCGGGTGCTGCTGCATTCAAGCTCTACGATACTTATGGATTTCCGCTGGACCTGACGCAGGATGCTCTGCGCGAAAAGTGCCGGACAGTGGATACGAACGGGTTCGACGCTGCTATGGCTGAGCAAAAGGCCAAGGCCCGTGCAGCATGGGCCGGGTCAGGAGAAGCGGCAGATCAGGCCGTTTGGTTCGACGTTTTGGACAGCGCCGGGGCAACCGACTTCCTAGGCTACGATACCGAAAAGGCCGAAGGGCAGGTGGCTGCTCTGGTCGTGGATGGAGCGCTAGTCGACAAAATCGAAAAGGGCGGCAGTGGTTGGGTCGTTGTGAACCAGACGCCTTTCTATGGTGAGGCAGGCGGTCAAGTTGGAGACACAGGTGAAATCCGTCGTTTGGAAGAGCGTAATGATGTCGCGCAAGTTCATGACACAAAAAAATTCGCTGATGGCAAAGTCTATGCCCACAATGTCTCGCTGAAAAGCGGCACTCTTTCAAAGGGCGATGCAGTGGAGCTTGAAGTGGATCACGCGCGGCGCACGGCGATCCGCGCCAACCACTCAGCCACGCATCTGCTGCACGAAGCGTTGCGCGAAACGCTGGGCAATCATGTGGCGCAGCGTGGTTCTCTGAATGCCTCCGACCGACTAAGGTTTGATTTCAGCCATTCCAAAGCACTAAGCCATGAGGAAATCCAAAGGGTCGAGCGTGAAGTGAATGATTTTGTTCGACAGAACTCGACCGTTGAGACCCGGATCATGACACCTGATGATGCGCGGGACTTGGGCGCTCAGGCCTTGTTTGGTGAAAAATACGGAGACGAAGTTCGCGTTGTCTCGATGGGTAAGGCGCCCACAGGTAAAGGTCAGGACGGAGAAACCTGGTCGATCGAACTGTGTGGCGGTACCCATGTGCGTCAAACCGGCGATATTGGTACCTTTGTCGTTCTGGGCGACAGCGCAAGCAGCGCAGGTGTGCGCCGGATCGAAGCGCTTACTGGGGATGAGGCGTTCCGGCATCTGTCTGCGCAGGGTCAACGGTTGGGACAGATAGCCTCTGAACTCAAGACGCAGCCAGATGATGTTGTCAGCCGGGTGAAATCGCTGTTGGACGAACGCAAGGCATTGCAGAACGAAGTTGCTCAGCTTCGCCGCGATCTGGCGATGGCCGGAAGTTCGGGGCAAGGTGGGTCAGAAACACGCGATGTAAATGGCGTGCCTTTCCTTGCCCAAGCTTTGGCTGGTGTATCAGGCAAGGATCTTCCTGCATTGATTGACGAGCACAAAAGCCGCTTGGGCTCTGGTGTCGTGCTGCTGATCGCGGATGCAGGCGGTAAGGCTGCCGTGGCGGCTGGGGTTACATCGGATCTGACCGACAAGATTTCTGCGGTAGATCTTGTGAGGGCGGCCGTGTCTGAACTTGGAGGCAAGGGTGGCGGAGGACGCCCTGACATGGCGCAGGGCGGTGGTCGTGATGCGTCGAATTCAGATGCAGCGATCCAAGCCGCAGAACAAGTTTTGGGAGGATAAGATGCCCGCACTCTGGATTGCGCATGTAACCGTAACGGATGACGAGGCCTACGGCAAATACGCCGAACTGGCCGGGCCCGCTATTGCCAAGCATGGTGGCGCGTTCATTGCGCGCGCGGCACGGTATGTGCAGTTGGAGGGGAAAGAGCGTCCGCGCAACGTCGTGGCTCGATTCCCATCGGTTGAGGCTGCAGTGGAATGCTACAATTCTCATGAATATCAACAAGCGCTAAGCTATGCACGAGGGGCCAGCGAGCGTGAATTGATTGTTGTGGAGATTACCGAATAGGCCCAAATCGGCACAACTGAGCTAACCTCTGATTGTGTGGGCGGATATTTGCCAATCAATTAGCCTGGCGGTATGTTCCGCTGCTTAAAATTTTCTATTTTAGATTAAACCATATTTTTTCAAATGGTTATGGTGACTTTAAGCGCAGAAATTGCGCCATCACACTTGGAATGTGGCCGTAACCTCTCAATTCTTGCTTGAAATGGTCAAAATGTGGATCGAATTTCCGCCTCATTTGGGTTGCAACTTCTCCTCAGATTGCGCAGGCGGCTCCGTCTTCTGATAGTTAGGTGAGACGATTCACTTTCCTTTTTGTCCGCAATCGCGAGGATGAATTTGGATCAAGGAACAGGCATGAAACCGTTGAGCACTGAATTCAGAACCGTTGCTGCGCGGTTGACCGCGTCGTTAGGTCGACTGATATTTGTTTCCGCTTTGGGGATCGGGGCAGTGGTTGCCGGATCGGTTTCGGAAGCGAGCGAAGGTCGCTTTATAAGAGCTGTTGCAATCTCACCTCCGCCGTCTGGTGCACAGCGCCTATGCCAAAAATATAATTGGGCGTGTTCGACCAAGACCTCCGTGTCCTTATCAAGTCAACAAGAGATGCGTATTATTCAGCGTGTCAATCGTCAGGTGAACGCAACAACGCGCTCGGTGTCGGATAAGTCGCAGTATCGAACTCTGGAAAGATGGGCGCTTCCAACATCCCGAGGCGGCGACTGCGAAGACTTTGCTCTTCTGAAGAAACGCGACTTGATCCGCGCGGGTATCGATCCCAGTAAATTGCTCATCGCAACGGTTTTGGATAACCAGCGCAATCCTCATGCCGTTCTTGTTTATCGGTCGGTCACCGGTGACTTGGTTCTGGACAACCTAACAAATAAGATCAAGCCTTGGACGGCGACGCGTTACCTGTTTCTTCGGATGCAGAACCCAGACAAGCCAAGTGGTTGGATTGGTATTTACGGTCGGAGTTGAACCCATACCGTAAGTCGAACGTTCTCAACTCTGACAGTATAAATTGAATAAAGGGCGACGCTATCATCGCCCTTTTTCCTTTTTCAAGGTCTCTCGATTCTAAAACCGCTAACACATCGCATGTCCCGGTCAACCAAGTACGGGCAATTCCTCACCTGTTGTTGCTTCCACTTTTGCCGTGACCACCTTCACCGTTGCGAGATCCATTGCCTTGACCGTTGTTGCTACCGCCGTTTCCGGTTCCGGGGCCAGATCCACCAGTGTTTCCCCCACCATTGCCGGGGTTCTCATTGTTTCCATTGCCGTTGCCAGAGCCTCCGCCGCCTTTGCCTCCGTCGCCTCCGTCGCCTTTGCCTCCGTCGCCTTTGCCTCCGCCACCAGCGCCGTTGCCAGAGCCTCCGCCGCCCTTGCCGCCAACATCGCCTTTGCCTCCGCCTCCGCTGCCTCCGCTGCTGCTGCCTCCGCTGCTGCTGCCTCCGCTGCTGCTGCCTCCGCTGCTGCTGCCTCCGCCGCTGCTGCCTCCGCCGCTGCTGCCTCCGCCGCTGCTGCCTCCGCTGCCGCTGCCTCCGCTGCTGCTGCCTCCGCCGCTGCTGTCTCTGCTGCTGCTGCCTCCGCTGCTGCTGCCTCCGCCGCTGCTGTCTCCGCTGCTGCTGCCTCCGCTGCCTCCGCCTCCGCTGCTGCTGCCTCCGCTGCTGCTGCCGCCGCTGCTGCTGCCTCCGCTGCTGCTGCCTCCGCTGCCCGAACCTTCACCGTTTTGAGAAGGCCCGTCCCCGGATCTTTGGCTAAAGCTGGCGATTGACGCCGTGGGAAAGTCAGTCAAAAGCCCTGCTAGGGGCGCGCACTGTGCACCGAGCCGCTTAACTATCTCTTCAAAATCAGCGCGACGCTGTATATACCGTAGCGCTCCAGTCGTTATGGTGTTGCACTCACATAGTACTTGAGATGATGCGCCGGATTTGCGCACTTTGCTGACATCGCATATATCAGATGCGAGAGCACCGCTCGCGGGAGTCAGCAGAAATGTAGACGCTACTAAATACAGTGGGAATCTGCGAAACTGATTGCGCATTGTTTACTCCTCGAACCTCATTCTCAACTCTTCCGGCCATCTGAACCAATTGACTTCAGGTCAGTATGAACGGCGTTATAATTGAGATGCTTTTACACCTCTTAGTTGCCTAGTTCTCAAGGCGTCTAGAGGTGGATCCAAGTCTTAGAACTACAGAAAATGAAGGCAAAAACATTGAAAAACAACAGAAAATTCCAGTACTTTGGTTTGCCCTAAAGTATTTATCTTTTTTGAGATGGCGACAATTCTGCCACATTTATGCCATTGTTTCCTATTTGCGCGAAGCTGAAAAGAAGTAACGTCGCCGATTAGTTAAACAATTTCGGAAACAGCCAACTGAAGACTTTGGCGAAGTGGACCACTTGGGTTTTGGGAATATTGAGTCGTAAGAACGGGCAACTATGAGGGTTGCCCGTTTTATTATTCTTGGTATGTCTGATTGATCTGATTATGCCGCACAGTGTCTCGCGACATCAGCCAATATCCGTTTATCCATTAGAGACCGCCACCGCTGCCTCCACCGGGGTTGTTTGACCCGTCATTATTGTCCTGACCGCCAGGGTTGGTTCCGTCGCCTTGGCCTGAACGGTTGCCACCGTCGCTGCCGCCGCCGTTGCCGCCGCCGTTGCCGCCGCCGTTGCCGCCGCCGTTGCCGCCGCCGTTGCCGCCGCCGTTGCCGCCGCCGTTGCCGCCGCCACTGCCACTGCCGCTGCCGCTGCCACTACCGCTGCCGCTACCGCTGCCACTACCGCTGCCACTACCGCTGCCACTACCGCTACCGCTACCGCTGCCACTACCGCTGCCGCTGCCACTACCACTACCGCTGCCACTACCGCTGCCGCTGCCACTACCGCTGCCGCTGCCACTACCGCTGCCGCTACCGCTACCGCTGCCACTACCGCTGCCGCTGCCACTACCGCTGCCGCTACCGCTACCGCTGCCACTACCGCTGCCACTACCGCTGCCGCTACCGCTACCGCTGCCACTACCGCTGCCGCTGCCGCTACCGCTGCCACTACCGCTGCCGCTACCGCTACCGCTGCCACTACCGCTGCCGCTGCCACTACCGCTGCCGCTGCCGCTGCCGCTGCCACTACCGCTGCCGCTACCGCTACCGCTGCCACTACCGCTGCCGCTACCGCTGCCGCTACCGCTGCCACTACCGCTGCCGCTGCCGCTGCCATTACCTTCTGTCTCGTCAGCAGGCCCGTCGCCGGATCGTTGAGAGAACCCGTTGCTTGAAGCTGTAGGTAAGTCGGTTAGTAAGGCCGCGAAAGAAGGGCAAGTCTGAAGTGTACGAGCTAAGATGTCTTCGAAATCTGCGCGGCGCTGAATATAACGCAGCATTCGTTGGTCGACGACTGTACACCCACACAATGTCTCGGACGACACGGACTTTCGGGCCGTTTTGACGCTACATTCTTCCGCTTGAGCCGCACCGGTACTAATTAAAGGAAAGGTTGCGGACACAAATACTAAAGATAATAGTCGGTATTTCACGCGCATGTCGTCACTCCTTCGGAACTCGTTACCATACTGGTCGCACCACAACCCGGTGCCGCACGTTGTACGCATAAACTCAATACTGTACTTCAATTAGAATTACATTCATCCTGCGACGCATTTTCAATACTTGCTAAAATTAAACTTGGTAAAGAAAGGCGCTCGGTGCTGAAAAATGTATAAAAATCAAAAGGAAAAGCCCGCCGTCGTATTTGGCTGATTTTTTTTTGGTTTCCCAAGTCTGGAAGTAAATATGTCGCAACTGCGAAATTGTTTCAATTATGACGACAATTTCTCGATCCTTCTCAAGCGGATTTGGCAATGCGCTTGCGTTCATGCGGATCCAAAAATCTTTTGCGCAGACGAACCGCATTTGGAGTGACTTCGACCAATTCATCGTCATCAATATATGCAATGGCTTCCTCCAGCGAGAACTGGATGTGCGGTGTCAGGCGCACTGCATCATCTGAACCGCTGGCCCGGACATTGGTCAGTTTTTTGCCCTTAAGCGGGTTTACTTCAAGATCATTCTCCCGGGAATGCTCACCTATCACCATGCCTTGATAGACCTCGGTTTGCGGCCCGACGAACATTCTGCCACGTTCTTCTAGGTTCCAAAGAGCGTAAGCTACGGCTTGTCCTTTCTCCATTGAGATCAGAACACCGGCACGTCGCCCCGGAATAGGCCCCTTGTGTGGTGCCCATCCGTGAAAAACGCGGTTCAGAACGCCTGTTCCGCGGGTGTCCGTCAGAAACTCCCCGTGGTATCCGATCAAACCACGTGATGGAACCAGCGCAATAATCCGGGTTTTGCCAGCACCAGCCGGTCGCATTTCGGCCAGCTCTCCTTTCCGGGCCCCAGTTATTTTTTCGATCACGGCGCCAGAATATTCGTCATCAACGTCGATAGTAACTTCTTCGATCGGCTCCAAGCGCTGCCCGTCTTCCTCACGAAACAGAACTTGAGGGCGCGAAATGCTAAGCTCAAATCCTTCGCGGCGCATGTTCTCAATCAATACACCCATCTGAAGTTCGCCGCGGCCCGCAACTTCGAAGGCCTCTCCGCCGGGGGTATCCGTTATTCGAATGGCCACGTTGGATTCAGCTTCTTTAATTAACCTGTCGCGAATTACCCTAGATTGCACTTTCTTGCCGTCGCGCCCGGCCAGAGGTGAGTCATTGATGCCAAAAGTGACGGATATGGTCGGGGGATCGATCGGCTGGGCGGGTAGGGCCTCGTCAACCTGAGGTGCAACAAGGGAGTCAGCCACTGTAGCCTTGCTCATCCCAGCAATGGTTACAATGTCACCCGCCTCAGCTAAGTCGATGGCCTGCTGGCTGAGGCCCCTGAACGCCAAAATTTTGGAAGCGCGAAAATTCTCTATCAGAGTTCCATCGCGGCTAAGTGCTTTAAGGCTTTCGCCAGCTTTAAGAGTGCCGCTTTCTACGCGACCCGTCAGAATTCGGCCAATAAAGGGGTCACTGCCCAGAGTGGTCGCCAACATACGAAAGGGTTCGTCCTTATGCGATGCTTGCTGGGGCGCTGGAACGTGGTCGACAATTAGGTCAAACAAGGCGGTCAAATCCTTGCGCGGTCCGTCAAGGTCCATATCAGCCCAACCGGACCTACCCGAAGCGTACATTGCCGGAAAGTCCAGCTGGTCATCGTCTGCGCCCAGATTTGCGAACAAGTCAAAGCATTCGTCCAATGCACGATCTGGTTCGGCATCGGGTTTGTCGACTTTGTTCAGCACAACGATTGGGCGAAGTCCGAGGGCGAGGGCTTTTGACGTTACAAACTTGGTTTGCGGCATCGGCCCCTCGGCGGCGTCTACCAGGAGCACAACGCCGTCCACCATGCTAAGGATGCGTTCGACCTCGCCGCCGAAATCCGCGTGACCCGGGGTGTCAACGATGTTGATGCGCGTACCTTTCCATTCCACTGACGTTGCTTTGGCCAAAATCGTTATACCACGCTCGCGCTCTAGGTCATTGCTGTCCATTGCACGTTCAGCGACAGCCTGATTTTCCCGGAATGCTCCGGACTGTTTGAGCAGTTCGTCCACAAGAGTTGTTTTGCCGTGGTCGACGTGGGCGATGATCGCGATATTACGCAGGTCCATGAGAGGTATGCCTTTGAACGGGAAGTTGACGGGCGCATAACGCGGCACGGACAAAGTTTCCAGCCCTTACCCGCGATCAATTGCCAGAGATATCCGAAAAGGGTCACATTGACAGGGTAGGTGGCATACTGGAAATGAAACCGGCGATACCCATAGTGAAGGCAAACAAGAAGGAATTGACTGGTTTCCGTCCAGTAGTTTCTTTGAGCCAAGAAAGTTGGACAGCCAATAGCTAAAGAGAGAGCGTTGTAACGCAGTCGTTCGTTAATGATTATCTATTGAATTCTTGAATGGCTTGTTTTGTAGAATTCGTCACCGCGATCTCGACTCTAACGACTTTTCGGTGAGTTTTTCGTCAATAATTGCTCGGGCCAGAGCTTTAGATCGAAAATACGTGTTCGGGTTTTGCACTATATTGGCAGACAATAAAAAAGGAGCTTTTTAGCTCCTTTTTGCGGTTCAGTTATATTGGCAATTATTGCTTCGCGATCGCCTTAAGTCGCGACCTATGCTCTGTCAGTCGTTTAACTACGAACTGCCGAGCTTTGCGTTCAGCCATACGGACACGGATTTCCGTCAAAAAGGCCTCCTCCAAAGTTTGCGACGCGGCGGCCAAAACTTCTCCGACCTCGACAAAGAAACGGTCTTCGCCGGTTTCATCCATTACCTTCATGGTGTCTTCGGCCAATTTTGCTGCCAATGTGGTAATGGTGTCTGACATTAGCGTGTATTTTCAGTCAGCCTGCGTTTCACGTATTCGGTCACCTCGGTAATCAAAGTGTCCATGTGGCGATCCTGAAAGAAATGGTCAGCACCCGCCACCTCGTTATGAGTGATAGTGATGCCTTTCTGTTCGTGCAGTTTATTCACCAAGGCCGTAGTATCGGCAGGTGGGGCTACACGGTCCGCAGAACCATTGATTATCAAGCCCGAGGATGGGCAGGGCGCCAAAAACGAAAAGTCATACATATTGGCAGGCGGCGACACACTGATAAATCCGGTAATTTCTGGTCGGCGCATCAATAGCTGCATTCCAATCCACGCACCAAACGAGAAGCCGGCAACCCAGCAATGTTTCGAGTTGTTGTTCATGGACTGAAGATAATCCAACGCTGAGGCGGCATCGCTCAACTCGCCTACGCCCTGGTCATATTCCCCCTGGCTTCGCCCAACGCCACGGAAGTTGAACCGCAGTACGGTAAAGCCCATGTTGTAAAAGGCGTAGTGCAAATTGTAGACCACCTTGTTGTTCATGGTCCCGCCAAATTGTGGGTGCGGGTGCAGAACAATCGCAATCGGTGCGTCTTTTTCCTTCTGTGGGTGGTAGCGGCCTTCAAGGCGGCCTTCGGGTCCGGGAAAAATCACCTCGGGCATATGGGCTTTTGTCCTGTCTTTTTCTCGTTGGCGCCGGGATACGCTTGACGGTAATCCGTGGGCACCTTAGAACGGTTCTAATTATTTCACTGTGCGCAATAGCGCTGTCAGTCGGAGATACGCACTGGCTGCGGCGGCGTCAATGTTTTCGCACTGATCTTACCGCGAGGGTACGATATGAAGCTTTCGACTAAAGGTCGCTATGCAATGGTCGCTCTTGCCGATATCGCCTTACAACCGTCTGATCAGTTGGTCACTTTGGGTGAGATTTCCGAGCGCCAGGATATCTCGTTGCCTTATTTGGAGCAGTTGTTTGTTAAACTTCGGCGAGCAGATCTTGTTGCATCGGTACGCGGCCCCGGAGGTGGATACCGCCTGGCGCGTCCAGCGTCAGACATTCGTGTGGTCGAAATACTTGCCGCGGTCGACGAGACAGTTGATGCAATGCACAAAGGGGCTGGCGCTTCGGGCGGTTCTTCAGGCAGCCGCGCACAATCGCTAACGAATCGGTTGTGGGAAAGTCTAAGTGCCCACGTCTATGTTTTCCTTCATCAAACGCGGCTGTCAGATGTAATAAGAAACGATCTCGCACCTTGTCCTGCAGTGCCGACCCTATTTGCAGTCGTGGACGACTGAAAAGAAAGCGACGCGCGATTATGCAAACAAGCTCAAGCCCAATTCAAGAAAAGATGCATTCATGAAACGTGTTTATCTGGATCATAATGCGGCTGCTCCACTAAGATCCGAGGCAAGGGCGGCGATGATTCAAGCAATGGATTTTGTTGGAAACCCATCATCCGTTCATGCCGAGGGAAGAGCTGCGAAATCCTTGGTGGAAAAAGCCAGGGCACAGATTGCTAATGCTTTTGGCGCCGATGGTGCTGACGTTGTTTTCACTTCCGGGGCAACTGAAGCGGCCGCCTTGGCGCTGCAAGGGCGGCAACTGCAAAGTGCTGCAATTGAACATGACGCGGTAAGGGCATGGACTGATGAGGTTTTACCCGTTTCCTCCAGCGGTATCGTGACAATTGACGATCCCATAAATTCCACATTGCAGTTGGCAAATTCCGAAACAGGAATTGTTCAGAATTTACCTAACGGGCTTGCCGTTACAGATGCGACCCAGGCATTTGGCAAGTTGCCGATCGCCTTCAACTGGTTGGGCGCGCAAATTGCACTGATTTCCGCGCATAAGCTTGGCGGTCCTAAAGGAATTGGTGCAATCGTGATGAAACGCGGCACAGACCTTGCCCCACAAATAAAGGGCGGCGGGCAAGAAATGGGCCGTCGATCTGGAACCGAAAACGTTGTCGGGATTGCCGGATTCGGCGCCGCGGCGGAGGCATCGGCACGAGATTTGGCAAATGGTGTATGGCAAAGGGTTGCAGAATTTAGAAATATTCTAGAAAAGGCCCTTGAGGCCGGGTCACAAGCGACTATTTTTGTCGGGAAAGATCAGGATCGTCTGCCGAACACATCGTGTTTTGCCACACCCGGATGGAAAGGCGAAACGCAGGTTATGCAGATGGATTTGTCGGGGTTCGCGATTAGCGCAGGCTCGGCGTGTTCAAGTGGTAAGGTCCGCGCCAGTGCGGTATTGACTGCAATGGGTTTTGACGAGGGGATTGCAGCCAGCGCGATTCGCGTGTCGCTGGGCCCTGAGACGACCGAAGAAAATGTGCTTCGTTTCGCGGAAACGTGGCTGGAAAAAGAGAAAAAGCATCGCGCGCGAGCCGCGTGATCTGACGGAGGGTATCTAATGGCCGCCTTGGACCAGACCCAGGTAAAAGAGGGTGTCGATCAGGAAACCGTTGACGCGGTTCGCGAAGTCGGAACCTATAAGTATGGCTGGGACACTGATATCGAAATGGAATATGCGCCCAAGGGCGTGAACCCAGATATAGTCCGGCTGATTTCCGAGAAAAATGAAGAACCTGAATGGATGACCGAATGGCGTTTGGCAGCGTTTGAACGTTGGACCAAAATCGATGAGCCGACTTGGGCAATGGTGCACTACCCAAAAATCGATTTCCAGGATCAGTATTACTATGCCCGGCCGAAGTCGATGGAAGTGAAGCCGAAGTCACTGGATGAGGTTGACCCGAAACTTCTGGCCACTTACGAAAAGCTTGGTATCCCTCTGAAAGAACAGATGATTTTGGCCGGCGTGGAAGGGGCTGAAAACATGCCCGCCGAAGGGCGTAAGGTAGCCGTTGATGCAGTGTTTGACTCGGTCTCAGTTGGCACGACCTTCCAAGAAGAGCTGAAAAAGGCGGGCGTCATCTTTTGCTCTATATCTGAGGCGATTAAGGAACACCCGGATTTGGTCAAAAAGTACTTGGGTACGGTAGTCCCGGTATCTGACAACTTCTATGCAACGCTGAACTCAGCGGTGTTTTCGGATGGGTCGTTCGTATACGTTCCGCCGGGCGTTCGCTGTCCGATGGAGCTGAGCACTTATTTCCGCATAAATGCAGAAAATACAGGTCAATTCGAACGCACGTTGATCATTGCTGATAAAGGCTCTTACGTGTCTTATCTTGAGGGGTGCACGGCTCCGCAGCGTGATACAGCGCAGTTGCACGCAGCTGTGGTAGAGATCATCGTCGAAGAAGACGCCGAGGTTAAGTACTCGACCGTTCAGAACTGGTTCCCGGGCGACGAGAACGGCAAAGGTGGCATCTATAACTTTGTGACCAAACGGGCCGATTGCCGGGGTGACAGGTCCAAGGTGATGTGGACGCAAGTTGAAACAGGTTCTGCTGTTACCTGGAAGTACCCTTCTTGCATCCTGCGCGGCGATGACAGCCAGGGTGAGTTCTACTCGATCGCCATCACCAACAACATGCAGCAGGCCGATACCGGCACCAAGATGGTGCATCTGGGCAAGAATACAAAGTCGCGGATTGTTTCCAAAGGCATCAGCGCTGGCAAGGCTCAGAATACCTATCGCGGACTTGTTTCGATGCACCCTAAGGCCAAGAATTCACGGAATTACACGCAGTGCGACAGCCTGTTGATCGGCGACAAATGTGGTGCGCACACAGTGCCTTACATCGAAGTGCGTAACAATTCATCGCGTGTTGAACATGAAGCCACAACGTCCAAGGTCGACGACGATCAGCTTTTTTATTGCCGTCAGCGTGGCATGGACGAAGAAGAGGCTGTGGCACTTGTTGTAAATGGCTTTTGCAAAGATGTCCTGCAGGCGCTGCCGATGGAATTTGCGATGGAAGCACAGCAACTGGTTGCAATTAGCCTCGAAGGTTCAGTGGGTTAACGCCTCACTTGCCGATACCAATATATCGGGGCCGAGTGGCCCCTTGCGATACTCAAAAAGGGCAAAAAATGCTGGAAATCAACAACCTGCACGTCAAACTTGAGGAAGAGGAAAAAGAAATCCTCAAAGGTGTCGATCTGAAAGTCGAGGCCGGGAAAGTTCATGCGATTATGGGCCCGAATGGCTCGGGCAAATCCACACTCAGCTACGTTCTGTCAGGTAGGGACGGATATGAGGTGACGCAGGGCTCTGCCACCTTGGACGGTGATGATTTGCTGGAATTGGAGCCAGAAGAGCGTGCAGCAGCAGGCCTGTTTCTGGCGTTTCAATACCCGGTTGAAATTCCTGGTGTAGGCAACATGACTTTCCTGCGCACCGCCGTGAACGCCCAACGAAAAGCGCGGGGTGAAGAGGAGTTGTCGGCAGCGGAGTTTCTGAAAGACATCCGGGCAAAAGCAAAAGCATTAAAGATCGATGCTGATATGCTCAAACGCCCTGTCAACGTCGGATTTTCTGGAGGCGAGAAAAAGCGCAACGAAATCCTTCAGATGGCAATGCTGGAACCGAAGATGTGCATTCTTGACGAAACGGATTCAGGTCTCGACGTCGATGCAATGAAACTGGTTTCTGAAGGAGTGAACGCATTACGTGATGAAGGGCGCAGCTTTTTGGTGATCACGCACTACCAACGCCTGTTGGATCACATCAAACCCGATGTGGTGCATATCATGGCCGATGGCCAGATCGTTAAATCTGGTGGCCCGGAACTGGCGCTGGAAGTTGAGCACAATGGCTATGGCGACATTTTGGCAGAGGTGAACTGATGGCTTTGCCACAACCAAATCAGACTGCAACGGAAGAGCGGCTGACATCGCTGACAATGCCTGACGCCGGTTGTACCCGCAAAGCGCGCGAGGCCGCTTTGTCCCGCGTGCGGGAAATGGGATTGCCTGGCCGTCGGGATGAGTACTGGAAATACACGCGACCAGATACTTTGGTTTCTGCAGAAGCGCCGCCAGCTGCGGTGTTTCACAATGACGAACCCATGCTGTTCAGTGAGTTCGATAGGCTGAAGATCGTTTTCGTTGACGGTGTTTTCAGCCCTGATGCATCGGATGAACTGGAATTAGAAGGCGTCAAGATCGATCGGCTGGAAGATATCTGCTGCAAAGATATCCATTGGGCAAAGGAGTTATACGGCGTACTTGAAGCAAGGGGTCAAAAACCTGTAAAGCGTCCTTTGGCTGCGTTGAATACAGCATTTGCAACCGACGGTGTGGCTATCCATGTAACAGGTAATCCTTCGAAACCGATCAGCCTGATCTACAGGCACGAGTCTGAAACCTCAGATGCCATTCTGCACCACATTGTGCGGGTAGAAACTGATGCTGAGGTAACAATTCTTGAGAACGGGCCCGCCGCCTCGCGTTTCAATAAATGCATGGAGATTGACATCGCCGATGGTGGGACGCTGCATCATATCCGCGCACAGGGCCGTGACCATCAGCGCCGGGCCGCGACGCACATGTTCACTCGCATGGGGAGTGAAGCGGTCTACAAGTCGTTTACACTAACCGTAAACGGCGTTTTGACCCGCAATGAACAAGTTGTCGAACTGACCGGAGATGATGCAGTTGCTCATGTTTCGGGCGCCTGTGTTGGCGACGGAGATTTTCATCACGATGACACAGTCTTTATCACTCACGACGCGGTGAATTGCGAAAGCAGGCAAGTTTTCAAGAAAGTGCTTCGCAACGGCGCCACCGGCGTTTTCCAAGGTAAGATTCTGGTCAAAGAAGGCGCACAGAAAACAGATGGCTATCAAATCAGCCAATCGCTTCTGTTAGACGATGACAGTCAATTCCTGGCTAAACCTGAGTTAGAGATTTATGCCGACGACGTCGCTTGTTCGCATGGTTCAACTTCGGGCGCAATCGATGAAACCGCTCTTTTCTACCTGCGGTCACGCGGAGTACCGACCGAAGATGCCACTGATATGTTGACACTTGCGTTCCTCGCCGAAGCGGTCGAGGAGATCGAGGATGAAGATCTGGCTGACGTTATAGTGTCAAGGTTGAAAGATTGGCTGGCGCGTCGCCGCTGATGCCAGTTACGCGGGATATCGTGGCCATGTATCGCGGTCCGGGTCGCGTCGTGCGTCGTCTTTTAGACATGGGTCCGCGCGAGGACAGGGCGCTAGCAATCGCCATGATAGCCTGCGCGATCGTTTTTGTGGCCGATACGCCACGTCTTGCGCGCGAAGCTCATATTTCCGGTCAAGAACTGAATGCGTTGTTGGCAGGCAGTCTGTTCGCTTGGGTGATTTGTATGCCGCTGGTTCTGTATTTCCTGGCTGGGCTTACGCATCTTGTGGCACGAATATTCGGGGGCAGTGGGAATTGGTTCGGCGCGCGGTTGTCGTTGTTCTGGGCGCTGCTCGCTTCTTCTCCTTTGATTTTGCTGAACGGCCTGGTTGCCGGTTTTATTGACCCGGGTCCCACGCAAACTATGACGGGCCTAGTGTGGTTTGGCGTGTTTATGTGGTTTTGGATATCTGGACTTATCCGGGCAGAAGGTAGTTCCGCATGACTGGTATTTCCTTGCGTGCGTTGGTGATGACCACAGTAACGAACCCTGCCGAGGCTGCTCGTCAGCTTTTGGCACTAAAACTCAATCGTGAAACACTGTGGCTCGGGCTCGCTCTTGCTATTGTGCTGAACAGCTTGGTGCATGTCGTTTCGAACATGCTTGCTCCGCTGCAGGACCCCGATCTGCAAGCCCTGGCTGGATCATTAGTGCTTTATGTCGTGCTTGCTGGTGGCAGCCTGTTACTTAGTATCGCGGCAGTTTATCAGGTTGGTCGCTTGTTGGGCGGAACAGGGTCATTTGAAGACGTAATGATCCTTATGGTTTGGATGCAATTCTTCAGGGTATTGGTTCAGGTATTCAGCTTGATCCTTATGTTGATTATGCCGGGCCTTTTCGCAGTTTTGGCATTCGCAGCCGCGCTATTCATGCTGTACGTCGTCGTGCATTTCATTGATCAGGCGCATCGCTTTGGATCGCCGCTCAAAGCGTTGGGTGTTTTGGTTCTATCTGCGCTTGCAATTGCTGTAATTGTAATCGTTCTGTTGTCCCTTGTTGGGGGGCCAATGTTGGGAACTCCGGCTTATGTATGATGTTCAAAAAGTTCGAACCGATTTTCCAATTCTGTCTCGAGAGGTGAACGGTAAGCCGTTGACATATCTCGATAACGGAGCATCAGCTCAGAAGCCTCAGGTGGTTATTGACGCAATTACACAGGCTTACTCATATGAATATTCAAACGTACACCGTGGTCTGCACTATTTGTCGAATTTGGCCACTGAAAAATATGAGTCCGTTCGCGGAACAATTGCCCGTTTTCTTGGGGTCAGGGATGAGAATGAAATCGTTCTGAACTCTGGCACGACGGAAGGGATCAACTTGGTTGCCTATGGTTGGGCGATGCCCAGACTTCAAGCTGGTGACGAAATCGTTTTGAGCGTTATGGAGCACCACGCGAATATCGTGCCTTGGCATTTTCTGCGTGAAAGACAAGGCGTTGTGCTGAAGTGGGTCGATGTTGACGCCAATGGGTATCTCGATCCGCAGGCAGTGATTGATGCGATAGGACCGCGGACCAAGCTTGTCGCGGTAACTCACTGTTCGAACGTTTTGGGAACCGTTGTAGATGTCAAAGCGGTCACGCAAGGAGCGCACGCCAAGGGAGTTCCCGTTTTGGTAGATGGCAGCCAAGGCGCGGTTCACATGCCAGTCGACTTGCCGGATATCGGATGTGATTTCTATGCTATTACCGGACATAAACTTTATGGGCCGTCGGGATCTGGAGCGATCTACATTAAGTCTGAACGCATGGCCGAAATGCGACCCTTTATCGGCGGCGGAGACATGATCAAGGAGGTTTCCAAGGATCAAGTTGTCTACAATGATCCTCCAATGAAGTTTGAAGCCGGAACACCGGGGATCGTTCAGACGATTGGTCTAGGTGCCGCCCTGGATTACATGATGGATCTTGGGATGGATGCCATCGCGTCCCACGAAGCTGGGTTGCGCGATTATGCTATGAAGCGATTGACTGGTTTGAATTGGTTACAGGTTCAGGGCTCTACTCCGACAAAGGCTGCGATCTTTAGCTTTACTCTGGATGGGGCAGGGCACGCGCATGACGTTTCGACAATACTGGACAAAAAAGGTGTCGCGGTTCGCGCTGGTCACCATTGTGCTGGACCGCTAATGGATTTCTTGGGGGTGACCGCGACCTGCCGGGCGAGTTTTGGTCTTTACAACACGACGGAAGAAGTTGACACGCTTATAGATGCCCTTGAACTTGCGCATGATCTTTTTGCTTGATCCGTGTTGGATACCAAGCGATTGCACGCGTATTTTCAGTTGCACCCCGCTGGGAAGAAAGATACCTAACCACCAAGGCACCTGTAGCTCAGCTGGATAGAGCGCTGCCCTCCGAAGGCAGAGGCCAGAGGTTCGAATCCTCTCAGGTGCGCCATTTCATTGTGACTGACTGTTCGATTTCTCGGAAATGCACGTAAAACATTGGAGCGGGGCCGAATAGCGCAGCCTAAATTTTTTTGCGCGGCGAAAAGTCTTGGGGGTACGTTTCAGAACTGAGATCAGTGAGATGCGCAAGAAAATTGGTGCGAATACGCCATACTCAATCGCACAGTACTGAGTTTGCTTAAAGTAGCGCGAGTATCAGATCGCTTGCTCAGCCGCGCCAAGTACGAATGTCACCGCAGTCCATATGTACAAAGTTTGATCGATAGTATTGGCCGACGCCGCCTGCACGACAGGACATCGCCGCTTTGGCCATTTGAGAAACCGAACGGGATGACAGCCTTAGATCAGCGGCCTGACCCTTCACATGCAATGAGTTCCGCGCGACGCCGCGCGACCGTGAACGAAGCATTGCGTTCGTTTTAGGCGAACGGTAGCCAGACAACAGCATGTAAGGCTCACTTGCATCCAGCAAGTTATGCGATGCAGCCATGATGTCGATGGTGCGCAGGTCCATATCTTTAACCTGATCATTGCGCCAATCGCGCATGAAGTGGTTAACTTCTTTCACGGCGTCCTTAATGTACTTACCATCGACCCAATAGACCATGTCGATACGTTCGCCCGTGCGGCCGGAATACATCCGAATCCTGCGGATATCGCCACCGCCGCGAAGAAAACCAGCTGCTTTTGAGTAGGATGGTGCCGCGACAACGGCTGTAGCGGCAAATGCACCCAATAGGGCACGCCGGGTTAGTCCCGATGTACTGCTCTTGCTCATTTCTAGTTTCGTCCCGTACTGTTCCTGCCTGCACACGATGTTACGCGCGCGATCTTAATTTTTTCCCATCCCAGACGCGGATTTTATGACACAGCCAGAATCGTGAGCCAAGCAGTCTTTCGCTTAGTCGAAATCCAAGGGGAATTTTCGGCAAATTTTTGCGCAATTGACACAGGCTTGCCGATATTTCCGGCAGGATCAGTCGACCAGATGCAAACACGCATCAATTTTTCAAAGATGCGGCTCGATGATATATTTGTGAATAGACATCCTCGGAGCAAACAAACAGTATCAGGTTTGGGCGCTTTCTAGAGTGCCTTCAAGTTATTGAAAAACCAAGGCCAATCTATGCAATCGGTTCTACGTTCTACTGCCAAATTTTTACTTGCGGCATGCATTGCGATCTCAGGGTCCGTCGCCACCGGTGACACGGACAACACCGCGTTTCAGATGGCTTTGGCGGAAAACACGGCTTCGGATCCGGCCCTTGCGGCATTTTATCGTCAAAACGGGTATGAGCCCGTTTGGGTTGGAAACCACGTTGAGCACGCGGTTCGTCGCGCCACTCTGGTGCGGGCTTTGTTGAATACAGATCAGCATGGATTACCCGATGGGCGATACGATCCGCAGGGTTTAGTTGCCAAGATGGAAACTGCCAAAACCACCCGCGATCTCGGGGCGGTCGAGGCAGAGTTGAGCCGCATTTTTGTGAAATATGCTAAAGACATGCATTCTGGAACCGTTAATCCCGAACAAATTGATGGCGGTTTGGTGCGAGAGGTGGACCGCCTTTCGTCAAAGGAGCATCTTCAGGCGCTGTTAGACCATGGTGGGGATACATACATCCATCAAGTTGCACCACAGTCGCCTCAATATCGGGCATTGATGAAGCAGAAGATGTTGCTGGAAAACCTTATTGCCCAAGGCGGATGGGGGCAGAAAGTACCAGATACCAAACTGGAACGCGGGGACTCAGGAACTGACGTTGTCAGGTTGCGCAACAGGCTTGTCGCAATGGGTTACCTAAAGCCGACCGCCAGCCCCACGTTTGATGATGCGCTTGTCGCAGCTGTTCATGAATTTCAAACAGCGCATGGGCTGGAAGCCGATGGGGTCGCCGGCCAAGGAACAATCGCAGAGCTAAACAGACCAGTTTCGGACCGCCTTAAGGCCGTTTTGGTCGCGCTTGAGCGCGAGCGTTGGCTGCCGGAAGAGCGTGGTGAGCGGCACATTTTGGTCAATCAAGCAGATTTCTCAGCCAAGATCGTCGACGATGGTCGTGTGACCTTTGAAACCCGAGCTGTTATTGGAAAGAACACACACGATCGCCGCAGCCCCGAGTTTTCAGACCAAATGGAACATATGGTTATCAATCCCAGTTGGTACGTTCCACGCTCAATCATAACTAAGGAGTATCTGCCCAAACTGCGTGCGAACCCAAATGCGGTGGGCCATATTCAGATAACAGATCGCAGCGGGCGCCGGGTTAATCGTGAGGCTGTCGACTTTACTCAGTTCACCGCGCGCAATTTTCCCTTTTCAATGCGCCAACCACCTAGTCAAAGCAACGCTCTGGGTCTTGTAAAGTTCATGTTCCCAAATAAACACAACATCTATCTGCATGATACACCTCAGAAAAGTTTGTTCGCGCGCGAGGTTCGAGCTTTCTCACATGGGTGCATTCGACTGGCCGATCCTTTCGAGTTTGCTTACACTCTGTTGGCCCGTCAGGAAGAGGATCCAAAGGCCTTTTTCCACCGTGTCCTGAATACGGGCAAGGAAACCAAGGTCGAGCTGGAGCAACCAGTTCCGGTGCACTTGATTTACCGCACGGCCTATATCGGACCTAGGGGCGAAGTTCAGTATCGTCGCGACGTTTACAACCGGGATCAGAAAATCTGGGACGCGTTGCAGAAAGCAGGGGTGGTCCTGCCAGACGTTCAGGGTTAATCACAGGGCGAATCCTGAAATAAGGAAGCCCGCCATGCAGTACACCATTCAACAAATCGCTCAGTCGCTTGGCGTCGAAGCCGAGGGTCAGACAGATCTTACAATTCAGCGCGCCGCCGAACCAAAGGATGCAGGGCCGACCGACCTTGCGATGGCAATGGCCCCGAAATATGCCGAGGATTTGAATGCGGGCACCGCGCGTGCGGCAGTGCTGTGGGAAGGAGCGGATTGGCGCGGGTTTGGCTTGGAAGCAGCGCTCTTTGTAAAACGTCCTCGCATGGCAATGGCCGGTATCACAGCTATGCTTGACCGCGGGCAGGGCGTCGCGGAAGGCATTCACCCCTCTGCAGTGATTGATCCAACAGCCGAAATAGAAGACGGTGTTTCAATTGGTCCTTTGTCCGTTATCGGAGCACGGGCAAAAATTGGCATGGGTTCCGTAATTGGACCGCATTGCGTAATCGGTATGGATGCCTCGATCGGTCAGGACGCGTTTCTTCGTGAAATGGTCAGCGTCGGAGCAAGGTCGCAAATCGGGGATAGGTTCATAGCGCAGCCCGGTGCACGCATCGGAGGTGACGGTTTCAGCTTTGTAACACCTGAGGTTTCAGGTGTTGAAATCGCGCGTAAAACACTGGGTGATCAGGGTGACGCCAAGGCCCAGAGCTGGCTGCGAATCCATTCATTAGGCGCAGTTGAAATCGGCGATGATGTCGAAGTTGGTGCAAACTGCACTATTGATAACGGAACGGTCCGTAACACGGTTATTGGCACAGGTTCGAAATTGGATAACCTCGTTCATATCGGCCATAATTCGCAGATCGGAAATGACTGTTTGCTGTGTGGTCAGTCGGGACTTTCTGGCTCGGTCGTAATGGGAAACAATGTGGTTATTGGTGGGCAGAGTGGTATTTCGGACAATGTATTTATTGGCGATGGTGTGATTGCTGGCGGAAGCTCAAAAATATTGTCAAACGTGCCTGCTGGTCGTGTTGTTATGGGTTATCCGGCTGTAAAAATGGAAACTCATACTGAGATCTACAAAGCGCAGCGGCGTTTGCCGCGGTTGGCACGGGACGTTGCGGCTATCAAAAAGGCTGTTTTCAAATAGCCTCCAAGTGATTAAATCATCCCCAACGCGATAATCAGGGGAACGACATGAGCATCAGCGACCGCGTCATAGCAATAATTGCAGAGCAGGCCGTTCTGGAGCCATCCGATGTAACACCCGACAGCACGTTAGAAGATTTAGGTATCGACAGCCTGGGTTTGGTCGAAAGCATTTTTGCAATCGAGGAAGAATTCGATATCACCGTGCCATTCAACGCAAATGAGCCAACTGCCGGCGACTTCGATATCTCGAATGTTTCCGCCATTATCGCGGGAATTGAAAAACTCGTGTCGGAAAAGGTCTGACACTCGCATGAAACGCGTTGTCATCACGGGTGCTGGCACCATCAACTCGCTGGGCCACACGGTTCCCGATACACTCGAAGCAATGCGCGAAGGTCGGTGTGGTATTTCAGAGCTTGAATTTCGCGATGTGGAAAGGCTGGCCATAAAAATCGGTGGCCAAGTTCGCGGTTTTGGGGCCGAAGGTCGGTTCAATCGGCAGCAGATGACGCTGTATGATCGCTTTACGCAGTTTACCTTGACGGCAACCAAAGAGGCTATCGAACAATCCGGGCTCGTTTTCCATGGTGAACTTGCAGCTCGATCCGGAGTCGTTCTGGGAACTGCTGGCGGCGGTGTATCCACTTGGGACGACAACTATCGGTCGGTCTATGAGGACGGAAAAAACAGGGTGCATCCTTTTGTCGTTCCAAAGTTAATGAACAACGCCGCAGCCAGCCATGTCTCAATGGAGTATAACCTAAAAGGGCCAAGTTTCACCGTTTCGACAGCTTGCGCATCTTCGAATCATGCGATGGCGATGGCATTTCAAATGGTTCGCAGTGGTGCCGCACCAACAATGGTCACTGGTGGATCTGAATCGATGCTATGCTTTGGCGGGGTTAAAGCCTGGGAAGGCCTGCGTGTTATGTCCAAGGATGCATGTCGCCCTTTCAGCGCAAACAGGAATGGCATGGTGCAAGGCGAAGGTGCGGGTATTTTCGTGTTTGAAGAATTCGAACATGCCCGTGCTAGAGGTGCTGATATTCTTTGCGAAGTCGTTGGTTTTGCCATGTCCTCGGACGCATCCGACATCGTAATGCCCAGCAAACAAGGCGCCTCGCGCGCTATGGCAGGCGCTTTGTCAGACGCACGTCTGAACGCTAGTGATGTTGGCTACATAAACGCACATGGAACAGGAACCACTGCGAACGATAAAACCGAGTGTTCGGCAGTTGCCGATGTCTTTGGTCAGCACGCGGATGAACTAATGATCTCTTCGACCAAATCTATGCATGGTCATTTGATCGGTGGAACCGGAGCAGTCGAGCTGTTGGCGTGTATCATGGCTGTGCGTGATGGTGTTATTGCGCCCACTATCGGATATGAGGAACCGGACCCAGAATGCGCTCTGGACGTGGTGCCGAATGAGGCGAGAGAAGCAAGTGTTGACGTGGCGCTTAGCAATGCATTCGCGTTTGGTGGCCTAAACGCGGTTCTTGCGCTTAAACGAGTTTGACAACGAAACACCGCCGAATTCAAAACGGCGGTGTTCGACAATTCGATCGAAGATTAGTTTTGGTTCGGGGTCAAGCCATCGAACCCGGATGTAAATCCTGCCAGCGACATTTCGATTTCCAAAACCTGGTTGGGCGCAAGAACCGACACAATCGACAAAATCGCTTTGTTGCCGCCCTTCATTGCATCCACATCGCCTTCGGTAAATCCGAGTTGAGCGATACATCCAACTGGGTTGCAGTGGTGATAGTTGTAGCGTTTGCCAGGGGCGCCATCGACAGAAACAGCAAGTTGCGACGGGATATGGGTTTCCAGAGGGACGATAACCGTTGCGGCGGCAACCGCTGCGATTCCTTCTGGTAACTTCTCGATAGTAACTTCAGCAATCGGTTGGCCCTGTTGGCCCGTTAGAATTTGGCGCAACGCACAAGGATCATCGCCGCTTTCAGTCTTTATGCAGGATACTTCCCAGTCGCCAGATTGTTTTTCGACGTATTGCTCACCAATACGCGGGCCAGTTTCGCCTAAATCCAGATCGCCTTGGGCTGTTTGCCCACTGTCAGCTTGTGGTGATTCCGTCGGCTGCGCTTCAGTTGTTTCCTGGGCGAACACTGCGCCACAGCAAAGGGTGGCTGCCAACAGGTTTAGTGGAACAAGTTTCCTGATCATGAATGCCTCGTTGTGCTGATCCAGCTTTTTTTTCCATCTAGCATCCCAACCTTGCCGTGTCAGGTTTAATCCGACTAGAACATCTGAAATTGATCGTATTTTCGCCTAATTCGTCAATTTTTTGCCGATCCCGCCCAACAAAAAAGGGAGCCGTTTGATCGGCTCCCTTTTTGTTTGGTTTCTCCCCGTCGGACTGGCCGACTTAGTTATGGCGCGACGTTACGAGAGGGGAACCCGGTGGTCAACTGTTAACGTAAAAAAGTGATCTGAATCGGGTGATAAGCAGTCGAAACCTAAAAAAGCCGTGCCCTAAGGCACGGCCAGTCGACAGGGAGGAAGTTTGCTTCCCCGCAGAAAACCCACATGGAAAGCAGATTGACTATCGCACTTAAAGGTTAACTTTATATGCTTTGGAAAGATCGGTGAAAGCAGGGGCGAGTTATCAATGAACGATAAGGTCTTTTTAGGCGGCGCGGGAGCAGATTACAGTCAGCCACAAGGATTGGCTTTGAACTATGCCAATCGACACGGGCTGATTGCCGGGGCGACCGGTACCGGTAAAACAGTGACACTTCAGATTTTGGCCGAAGGCTTCTCGCAGGCCGGAGTTCCTGTTTTTTTGTCCGACGTCAAAGGTGACCTTTCCGGGTTGGCTCTTGCCGGTAGTGACGAGCACAAACTGCATCAGGCTTTTTCTGAACGCGCTGCTCGGATCGGGTTCGACACGTTTAGCTACGCTGCCTGCCCTGTGACTTTCTGGGATTTGTTTGGTGACCAAGGGCACCCAGTCCGCACTACAGTAACCGAGATGGGACCGCTGTTGTTGTCACGCCTGCTGGAGTTGAGCGAGGCACAAGAGGGTATCTTGAATATTGCCTTCCGGGTAGCAGACGAAGAAGGGATGCCGCTCTTGGATCTCAAGGACTTGCAATCTCTGCTGGTTTGGATCGGCCAAAACCGCGAGGAACTATCGCTTCGGTACGGCAATGTTTCAACCGCCTCCATTGGTGCCATTCAGCGGCGCTTGCTAGTTCTGGAAAATCAGGGCGGTAAAAATCTTTTTGGTGAACCCGCACTGGATTTGTCCGACCTGATGCGCAAAGACGAAATCGGTCAGGGCATGGTGAATATCCTTGCTTCGGACAAGCTGATGGGAGCACCCAGGCTCTACGCCACTTTCCTGCTTTGGCTGCTTAGCGAATTGTTTGAGGAATTGCCGGAGGTTGGTGATCCAGACAAGCCCAAACTGGTATTCTTTTTTGACGAAGCTCACTTGCTGTTCGATGATGCGCCCAAGATTCTTGTCGACAAGGTCGAACAGGTTGCGCGCCTTATCCGCTCTAAAGGCGTGGGCGTTTATTTCATCTCACAAAATCCGGCTGATATTCCCGAGGATATCTTGGGACAGCTTGGTAATCGAGTTCAGCACGCTTTGCGTGCCTTTACCGCAAAGGATCGCAAAAATTTGCGGTTGGCCGCCGAAACCTATCGGGAAAACCCGAGTTTTGACACAGAAACGGCCATTCGCGAGGTAGGCGTGGGAGAGGCGGTGACTTCGCTACTCGAAAAAAAAGGGGTGCCAGGTATTGTCGAACGTACCCTTATTCGACCGCCGGGATCGCAATTGGGGCCGATTAGCGCAAGTGAACGCAAGGCTCTGATGGCCGCTTCCGAAATGGCGGGCAAGTACAAAATCCCAGTAGATCGAAAATCAGCCTACGAAATTCTTCAAGCCCGCGCGAGTGCCGCTGCAAAAGCCGCTGAACAAGCCGAAGCAGACGAAGTCATTGAAAACCAATCACCAATGGAACGAGAGTTTAGCGCCGCCAGACGTTATTCCGGTAGCCGTGTTGGTCGGTCAACTGCGCGCAAGACGCGAAAAAAAGACACGTTTGCGTCTGCGATGAGCGAGGCGGTCATAAAAGAACTAAAAGGAACGACCGGACGGCGCATGGTTCGAGGAATTCTGGGAAGTTTGTTCAAAAACCGATAAGTCAAGGATTGGTGTCAGCGCCACAGAAATTCAGCGCAAGACAAGAAACTAATTTTTAAGTCTACGCTGGCCTTCTTGCCTGCAATATGCATCCGCCTCGGGCACTGACATCTTTGTCGCAGGAAAATTGATTGCCCGGTCCCACGAGACACGGTCTTGACGATAGAGCTGACAGGTAACTTCGCCTTTGGGGGTCTGAACCGTGACCGGTGTGGTTTCAAGGTCTTCGGGTGTCGGTATGCACCCGGATAAAACGGCAACTAACGGAACTGTCAGGGTAGCGAATTTATATGGGATATTCATTTCAGTCACCAACCTTCAGTAATCGTTGTCACTCGATTTGCTCCAAATCGTCCAATCAATCCATACATGATGATCCGATTTGTTCTCTCGCGTGAGCAGTAGAGAAAGCGTTTATAAAATTTTAACCTTTCGTGCAAGAAACCGCACCGTGTTTACAGCGCGGTGTGCGATTTTAACCTCTTGGTCAGGACTATTTTTCCGGGATCAGGCCTTTTGGATTGAACCTAAGTACAATCAGCAAAATCAAACCCATTGTAAGCATCCGCATGTGCTGAACATTCGCTTGAATGTGGTCGCTCATTAAAACAAGACCAGAAGCGATGGATTGCAACAGACTAGACGAGTTCTCGGAAAGGGAAGCTTGCAGTGACGCTGACCCGTTTTGCATCAAAGTTGCGGCATACGTGCCCATCGGCTCGACCTGCACCCAAAGGAACCAGATGACGAAAGCCCCGAGGACAGCACCGAAATTGTTCCCCGATCCGCCAACGATAACCATTACCCAAACCAAAAACGTAAAGCGCAGCGGTTGATAGGCTCCGGGCGTAAGCTGTCCATCTAACGTCGTCATCATTGCGCCGGCTATTCCGCAGATTGCTGAACCCAGTACAAAAATCTGCAAGTGGCGGCGGGTTACATCCTTACCCATGGCTTCGGCGGCGACTTCATTGTCGCGGATCGCGCGCATCATCCGGCCCCAAGGACTGCGCAGCGCCATCTGGGCCATCCACAGTAAAATTACCAAAATAACTGCGAAAAGCAGCGAATAACCCAGCTTTACTGACAAGGTCGACGCCGTCACCGGGTCCAGCCCCAACCATTCTGCCCGGGCGATGAAATCCGGATCCTGCTGAAGATCTACTTCGTAACCCACAATGGGTGTCGGGCGTGGTATTCCATAGACATTCTTGACGCCACGCGCCAACCAATCTTCGTTTTTTAGGACCGCGATGATGATTTCGGCAATACCAAGTGTCGCAATAGCCAAGTAGTCCGACCGTAGACCCAACGCCGTTTTTCCAATCAGCCAAGCAGCCCCCGCCGCTAACAAGCCTCCTGCAGGCCAGGCAAAAAGTACGGGTAGGTTCATCCCACCTAAATTACCTTCAACTGCTGGATTAATAGCTTCAACTGCAGCAATGCTGGGATCAAAAATCGCCCGATAAACAAAGAAACCGACGACGAGAACCCCAATAATTGAAAGTGTCTGTGCACGACCCTTTGGAACTTTTTTGGCAATCATGACCGCAGCGACAACAGTTGCGGCGCCGAGCAAAAGAGACAGAACTACGCCATAGCCTCCTGCAGCCCAGGCTCCTGGTGTAGGCGGTGTCGATACAAGGACCACGGCCAAGCCACCTAAAGCGACGAAACCCATGACACCCACGTTGAACAAACCAGCAAATCCCCATTGAAGGTTCACTCCGATTGACATGATGGCCGAGATCAAACCCATGTTTAGAATGAGGATTGCAGCATTCCATCCTTGAAGCACGCCTGTAACAAGAATAAGCGCGCCGACGATCGCGAACAGAAACGCGTTTTTAGTCGTCTCGCTCATACCGCTTTTCCTTTAAACAGGCCTGTAGGCTTGAACAGAAGAACGATCAGCAGGATCACAAAACTAACAGCGAACTTGTAATCGGTAGACAGCAATTGAACCAATCCTGACGGCTCCAAACTCTCTGGTGCCAGATAAGTGAGTACCTTCTTCCACGCGTAGGTGATTGTTACTTCTGAAAATGCAATAATAAAGCCGCCTGCGATTGCGCCTATTGGGTTGCCCAATCCTCCTACTATAGCCGAAGCGAAGATTGGTAGCAGGAGTTGAAAATAGACAAACGGCTTAAAGCTTTTATCAAGCCCATACAGTACTCCAGCAGTCGTTGCCAGCGCTGCGACTATTATCCAAGTTATCATCACGACCCGTTCAGGGTTGATACCGGATAGCAGCGCCAAATCTTCGTTATCTGAATAGGCGCGCATGGATTTTCCAGTGCGCGTTTTGTTCAAAAACCAGAACAACAAAGCAACTGCAACCACAGCCACGATGACAGTAATTCCCTGAGACGTTTTGATTGCAAGGCCTTCGCGTAAGCCAGTTATGGCTTTGAAATCTCTCGCAGAAATCAGAAATCTGGCGCCGTCGGAAAACCTTTGATCATCAGGACCGATGATGAAACGCACGAGCCCATTCATGATGAACATGACGCCCATCGAGACGATCACCAGTATCACGGGCTTAGCCTTTTGTTCGCGGTAGAAGCGATAAACAATTCGGTCTGTGATAAGAACCAAAACGATGCAACCCAAGATGGCAAAAGGCAAAGCCAACAGCGCCGTGGGAAGGGGCCCAAAACCAATTCCGGCTGCTTGGAATCCCCAAGTGACCAAAACTGCGATCATCGCGCCAAAGGCCATCGTGTCACCATGCGCAAAGTTCGAAAACCGCAAAATGCCGTAAATCAGCGTGACTCCGAGCGCACCCAGCGCCAGTTGACTGCCATAGGCAATCGCGGGAACGATGACAAAGTTGGAGAGCGCGACAAGGGCGTTGAGGAAGTCCATCAGATTTGCACCCCCCGTTCAACATAACCTGCCAGTCTTGTCCTTAGGGTGATACATGTGAAGACAATAGAGTTTTCTTCTGCAAGCATTCTTATCCCCCCAAAAAGCTCTTGCGCACTTCCGGATCGGCCAACAATTCCTTGCCTGTACCAGTGTAGGCGTTGCGCCCTTGCACAAGCACATAGCCTTTGTCTGCGATTTCAAGTGCTTGGCGGGCATTTTGTTCGACCATTAGAATCGGCAAACCTGTACGCGAAACTTCGATAATCCGGTCGAACAGCTCGTCCATAACAATAGGGGATACGCCAGCGGTCGGCTCGTCCAACATTAGAACCTTGGGCTGGGTCATCAGTGCACGGCCGACGGCGACTTGTTGGCGCTGGCCCCCCGACAACTCCCCAGCAGTTTGATTACGCTTTTCGCGCAGGATCGAGAACAGCTCAAAAACTTGTTCCATCGTTTCAGAGATGTCGTCCCGGCGAATGAATGCGCCCATTTCCAGATTTTCTTCGACGGTCATCGAGGTAAAAATGTTCTGGGTCTGCGGTACGAAACCCATGCCTTTAATAACGCGGTCTTGCGGGGTGAGCGATGTTATATCCTCACCGTCCAGCCGCACAGATCCGGCGCGAACATCCAGCATTCCGAAAACAGCTTTCATCGCAGTAGATTTGCCTGCTCCGTTCGGGCCGACAATGACCGCAATTTCCCCTTTGTCGACCGCAATCGTGCAGTCGTGAAGTATATCTGGCCCCTTGCCGTAGCCGCCTGTCATAGTATCGCCGATTAAAAAGGGTCCACCGTCGACCTTGGTGACAGGCCCGCTTTTTTTGTACGCGGGCGTCATGGTTCCGATCCCGGCCTTGTTGGTGATCGAGGCGTCCTTGTTGCCCTTATCATCGTGATAAGGGTTGTCACTAGAGCTGCGGCTCATGTATGGGCCTCCAGCTTGTCTTTATTTTTCAGACCTGTACCTAAATAGGCTTCGATCACGTGTTCGTTCGCCTTGATTTCATCTAACGTGCCCTCGGCCAGTACTCTGCCTTCGGCCATGCAGATGACGGGGTCGCAGATTTTTCCGATAAAATCCATGTCATGCTCGATGACCACAAAAGTATAACCGCGTTCCTTGTTAAGACGCAGGATCGTGTCTGCAATTGTCATCAGCAGAGTGCGGTTCACGCCTGCGCCGACCTCATCCAGAAATACGATTTTGGCGTCAACCATCATGGTGCGACCCAGTTCCAGCAACTTCTTTTGCCCGCCAGAAACTTGACCGGCCTTGTGATCGGCCAGATGCTCGATTGTCAGAAATTCCAGCACTTCGTCAGCTTTGGCCTGCAAAGCGCGTTCTTCGTCAGCAATACGTTTGCGTCCGAACCAAGTATTCCAAAGTGACTCACCCGATTGCGCGCCAGGAACCATCATGAGGTTCTCCCGACAAGTCATCGACGAAAATTCATGCGCGATCTGGAACGTGCGCAGCAAGCCCTTGTGAAACAGGTCGTGCGGAGGCAAGCCGGTAATATCTTCGCCATCCATAAACACTTTGCCGCTTGTGGGCGGCAGCACCCCGGCGATGACATTAAACAGCGTTGTTTTGCCGGCTCCGTTCGGCCCGATTAGGCCCGTGATCGAGCCCTTTTCGATCTCCAGTGTCGCCCCGTCCACTGCGTGGAAACCGCCGAAATGCTTATGCACGTCTTCAACGACGATCATCTTATCCCCTAGCCGCCGTTGTCGGCGTTGTTTTTGTTCCATCCCCAAAAAGTGCAGTCTTTTTTCATTGAATCAGCCCGGGAGCAAGGCCCGGGCTGATTGCTATATACATATTTGAATGGGATCAACGGAAGTTAACGGTCTTGTTTTCACCGTCTGTCACTTCGATCTCACGGTAGGAGCCAGCACTTTCACCGGGGCCGATTAATTCGACTCCAGATGCACCGACATAATCGATGTCTTGTCCGGCAGCCAGTAGTTCTAGACCCTTGGCCAGTTCACCCGGATAAATCTTTTCGCCGGGTTCGTTCGCAACCTCCAGCACTTTGCCGACATAGTCCGCTGGGTTTGTCGAACCCGCCGCTTGCATTGCCAGCATGAAAAGCGCTGCTGCATCATAAGATTCCGGTGAGTACGGCGATGAACCGTCAAATCCCGCGGCTTCGGCCATAGCGAAGTATTTCTCTGCGCCTTCGCCACCCGAACCAGCAATCTGACCGAACGATCCATTGAGGTCGGGGCCGACGTTGGCTGGCAACGAGTCACCGATCATACCGCCGGGCAATCCGAATGTGTCAAAAGCTCCGCTATCCAACGCTGATTGAATGATGCCCAGTCCGCCCTGATCAAGATAACCTGCAACAACAAGAATGTCGCCGCCTGCAGACGCAAGAGCGCCAACTTCTGCTGAATAGTCCGCTTTGCCATCCTCGTGGGCAGCAACAATCGTGACTTCACCACCGACAGCTTCAAAAGACGTTTGAATAGCGTCAGCCAAACCCTTGCCGTAGTCATTGTTTGTATAAGTCAACGCGATCGAATTGATCCCGCGATCCTGCAGGATGTCGGCCATGACCTGACCTTCACGTGCGTCCGACGGTGCCGTGCGGAAAAACAGGCCGTTATCTTCCATGGTCGACAGACCAGGTGATGTGGCTGAGGGTGAAATCATGACCATGCCGTTTGGTATCGCCACGTTCTGAAGTATTGCACCGGTAACACCCGAGCAATCGCCCCCGATGATGCCTGCGACACCTTCCGCGATCATGCGTTCGCCGTTCGCTGTTGCCAATCCGTTGTCAATACAGCCGGTGTCTGCGCGCATGCTTGTGACGGTGGCGCCATCCAAAAGTTTGCCGGACTCCGTTACTTCGGCCATCGCCAGTTCGGCACCAGTTCCCATGGCTGGAGAAAGTGATTCAATCGGGCCGGTAAAACCGAAGAGAACGCCAAGCGTGACATCCTCGGCCATGGCCGAACCGGCCAGCAATGCGGTTGCTGCAGTTGCAGTAAGCAGCTTTTTCATTTGGTTACTCCCTGTTTTGAACTTTTTTGTTCTGAGCAAGACCCTAGGCAAGCTATCGGAAAAAGAAAAGTACTAACGAAACTGTGTTTTCTCTGATTAGGAACCTATCTGTTTTATCGGGATAGCGGTTGTTCCCGCTGTCACGTGTCAAATGATGGAGCGGCATCATGTCCAAATTCCTTGCAACGGTATTTCTTTGCCTTTGGGCTGGATCGCTCAGCGCCGATGTTTTGCAAACTTCAGCCGGCCCCGTACAAGTTTCAAAGGTGGCAGAAGGTCTGGACACACCTTGGGCAGTCGGGATTTTGCCGGATGGATCGTTCCTCGTAACGGAACGGGATGGAGACTTGCTGTACGTCAGCAAAGGCAAGGCACGGCGCGTGAAAGGAGCGCCAAAAGTCGCCGCGAACGGGCAGGGCGGTTTGCTTGATGTTACTGTGGCAAAAAACTTCCAACGAACCCGCGAGATTTTTCTGACTTTTTCCAAACCACAAAAAGGAGGTGCAGGAACGGCTTTGGCTGTTGCTCGTCTGTCAGAATCTGGTGATCGCCTTACAAATTTACGCGTGATTTTTGAAGCTGTTCCCGGCGGTAGCGGCGGGCGCCATTTCGGATCACGGGTCGTTGAAGCTCCAGACGGGAAACTGTTCGTAACGATTGGAGATCGCGGTGACAGACCGCAGGCTCAAAACAGGTCAAATCATATGGGTACAGTTATCCGCATAAATCGCGATGGAACGGTGCCAGCGAATAATCCATTTGTCGGTCAATCAGATATACGACCTGAAATCTGGAGCTATGGTCATCGAAATCCTCAGGGAGCTGGCCTTGACGGGCGGGGAAACCTCTGGCTGTCCGAGCACGGCGCGCGCGGTGGAGACGAGGTGAACCGGATCAAGCCGGGCGCAAATTATGGATGGCCGGTAATTTCCTACGGTGTCCACTATTCCGGCGACAAAATCGGCGAAGGCACATCTAAGCCGGGGATGGAACAACCCGAACACTATTGGGATCCATCAATAGCGCCGTCCGGCTTAATGGTTTACTCGGGCAAATTGTGGCCAGAGTGGCGAGGCAATCTGTTCGTGGGATCGCTCAAATTCGATTATATCGCCCGGCTGTCAGGATCCAATTTGCGAGAGGTCGAGCAGATCAAAGGCCCGGAAACCGAGCGCGTCAGGGATATAGTAGAGGCACCAGACGGTTCAATTTGGTTTATTTCTGTCGGGCAGGGCGCGATATACCGGATGGTGCCAGCGAGTTAGACAGATAACCTTCCGCTTTGCGCTCCACGCTCGCGATATGGCGTAGTGTTGTAGTGTGCACGGTAGCATTTCGAAAAATGCGACGGACTGGCAAAACCGCAGGCCAGTGCCACGTTTATGACGCTCATATCCGTCTGCATAAGTAGATTTCGTGCCTTATGCAGACGCAATTCCATATAATACCTCTTGGGCGAGCGGCTGAGGTAACGACGGAACAACCTTTCAAGCTGTCTGGTCGACATTCCTACATCCTTGGCCAGGATAGAAGGGGAAATCGGCTCTTCGATATTCTTTTCCATCATGAGAATGACTTGGCTGAGCTTGGGGTGGCGAACACCAATTCGAGTTGGCGTGGACAGACGCTGTGTGTCCTGGTCAGTTCGAATAGAGGAATAGATCATCTGATCTGCCACCGCGTTGGCCAAATCCTCGCCGTAATCGTCCGCAATTAGCTTTAGCATCAAGTCAATGGATGAGGTTCCGCCAGCGGTGGTCATTCGATTTCCGTCGATCTGAAACACAGACTTCGTAAGTTCTACAGTGTCAAACTCTTCAGCAAAACTGTCTGAGTTTTCCCAATGTATTGTCGCACGTTTGCCTTCCAGCAGCCCGGCTTTGGCCAAGGTATAAGTTGCTGTGCATAGACCGCCGATCCTAAGACCCTTGCGTGCTTCGCGTCGTATCCAGTTCAGAATACGCTTGGTGGTGGCGGCCTGCACGTCAACGCCACCACAAATCAGAATTACGTCGTCACGCTGTAGTTCGACGAGATCGCAATCGACGGTGAACGTCGTGCCTGCCGAACATTTGACAGTTTCGCCACCTTCGGCGGCCAATTGCCAGGTATAAAGCTCGCGGTTGGCCATTCGGTTTGCAATGCGCAAGCTGTCCAAAGCCGATGCAAAAGACAGAAGCGAAAACTTCTCCAACAAAACAAACACAAAGTTTTTTGGCTTGTCAGTGTTGCTGTCCACAGTGACAACTTGGCGTTGCTCTTGCATGGCGAACTGTCCTTGATTCGGAGCGCGCCGTGAATTTGGCGGCGGCTGGTCTGCCCGCAACCATGCTCAAAGCTTATTTGCGGCGTCAAGAGGCGCAAAAGGGATATGGTCACTCTTCGCAGCTTTTTGTATAGAGACACCCTGAATTACCTCAGCGGAGATCAAAGCTATGACCGAGTGGCAAAAATCGAACTGGCGCAACAAGCCCCGTGTTCAGATGCCCGAGTATACCGATGCGGCCGCGCTGGCCAAAGTCGAGGCTCAGCTTTCGCAGTATCCCCCGCTGGTTTTTGCGGGTGAGGCACGACGCCTCAAGCAGCATTTGGGCGCCGCTGGCCGTGGCGAGGCTTTCTTGTTGCAAGGCGGAGACTGTGCCGAGAGTTTTGACCAATTTAGTGCGGATGCTATCCGCGACACCTTTAAGGTGATGCTGCAAATGGCGATGGTTCTTACCTATGGGGCAAAAGTCCCTGTGGTTAAAGTTGGCCGTATGGCGGGTCAGTTTGCCAAGCCACGCAGTGCGCCAACCGAGGTTGTGGATGGTGTAGAACTACCCAGCTATCGCGGCGACATTATTAATGAGCTGGCTTTTACGCCAGAAGCTCGAGTTCCGAACCCAGCTAAGATGCTGCAAGCGTATACGCAGGCGGCCGCAACGCTGAACTTGTTGCGCGCGTTTTCAACAGGCGGTTTTGCAGACATGAACCGCGTGCATTCTTGGACTCTGGGTTTCACCGACGAACAGGATGTACAAAAATATTCTGAAATAGCAGATCGAATTCAAGACACCATCGATTTCATGGATGCCGCGGGAATCACTGCAGACACCACACATGAATTTTCGACCGTCGAGTTCTACACAAGCCACGAAGGGTTGCTTCTGGAATATGAAGAAGCCCTGACGCGGTTGGATTCGACTTCGGGAAATTGGTTGGCTGGGTCAGGTCATATGATTTGGATCGGTGACCGTACCCGGCAGCCTGATGGCGCTCATGTCGAATTTTGTCGCGGCGTTTTGAACCCAATTGGATTGAAGTGCGGACCTACTACTACCGCCGAGGACCTGAAGATTTTGATGTCCAAGCTGAACCCGGACAATGAAGAGGGTCGTTTGACGCTGATCGCACGTTTTGGTGCAGGAAAAGCTGGCGAGCATCTTCCACGCCTGATCAAGGCAGTTAAAGAAGAAGGCGCGAAGGTAACCTGGGTCTGTGATCCGATGCACGGCAACACCATCAAATCGGCGACGGGTTATAAAACGCGACCGTTTGACTCGGTTCTACGTGAGGTACGTGATTTCTTTGGCGTCCATCAGGCTGAAGGAACAGTGCCGGGTGGTGTACATTTCGAAATGACCGGTTTGGACGTAACAGAATGCACTGGCGGTGTCCGAGCGGTGACCGAAGAAGACCTATCGGATCGGTATCACACGGCATGCGACCCCCGCCTCAATGCGTCGCAGTCGTTGGAGTTGGCGTTCCTCGTGGCCGAAGAACTCACTAACTTGCGCAGCAATGGCTCTAAACGCGCCGCGAGCTAAGTGCAGGTTTTGCTGAACCAAAACGGCGGGCCGGGTGCTCGCCGTTTTTTAATTTTGATCAGTCGTCCCGTGACGAAACGAGCCTCAGGTGAGGTGGAGCCGATTTGAATTCAGCCTGTTCCTCGGCCAGCCCCATGTTTTGCAAGCCGGACCGCACCGGTGGCTTTTGGATATCGTGCACGGTCCTTATCTTGTTTTCCGCTATGGTAAATCGGCGGGGTGTCGATACGATTGGGCCATCACTAACCAGAACACCCAGTGCTCTGCTAATATCGCCAAGATCGCTTTTCAGCGGCAGCAAAAGCATTCTCGCCTGAAGCTTTGCGCGCCCAAGTTTGCCAGATGAAACAAGGCCCAATTCTGCAATTGCGGGTTGGGAGAAAACCCTATCCAAATGCCTCGTTACAGCGCCGCGAGCGCTGGGCTCGAAATAGGCTGTCAGAGGCATTCCTCGAACCTCCATACCCGCGAGTTTCGTCAAATGGCTTCCCGCCAGTCGAAACCTCGCCAAACCAGGTGCGATCCTTTCCAGAACGAAAGTATACTCGAGGATATTCTCAAGCCCGCGCGGATCGATTTGAGACCGCATCGGAACTTCACCGCCAGTTAAGAGAGCGGTCCAGTATGCTTCGGCCTGACGGATAGGGGACAAGCTACGCCCACTGTCAAAGCGGTCCATTGCAATGATCTTTCCAAAGTCGGAGTTGGCGTCCGTTCCAAAAAAAGTTTTCATTTTCATTACCCTTACGCCGATTAGCCAGGATTTTCCTAAAATGCCATCTAAATGGCGGATCGTCGGCCTGATAGTCTCTGTGCTCGTAAGACTGACACGGGTTTAATCAATTTTGGAGGAAATATTTAACTAATGGTTAACTTGTCCGAAGATTTGACGAATAAGCAAGGCCTTGCCCCACAGCAACGGATAGCATTAGGTGCGGCAGGCAACTTTGGAAAGGACAGGCATGATCAAATCCATGACCGGTTTTGCCTCGGGAAAAGGGGAGCACGGCCCTCACAGTTGGGGATGGGAACTGCGCAGCGTCAATGGTAAGGGGCTGGACCTACGCTTGCGAGTACCGGATTGGTTAACCGGTCTTGAAGCGGCACTAAGATCCGACCTGTCAAAAACTTTGGGTAGAGGGAATGTCATACTTTCCTTGCGATTGAGTCGGGAAGAATCTTCGCAGGACATTAAACTGAACGTGCCGGCGATGGAGGCAGCCTTGGATGCTTTGGTTGCAGCAGAAGCGATGGCGTCGAAACGAGGTTTGTCACTTGCGCAATCCAAGGCCAGTGAACTTTTGTCGTTAAAAGGAATGATCGAAGCTGGACCTGATGTTGATGATGCGGGTCCGCTGGTGGAATTTCTCAAGTCCGATTTCAGCGCTTTACTGTCTGATTTTCTGGAAATGCGTCGGACCGAAGGTTTGGCGCTGGAAGCGATAATAAGGGACCAACTGGAAAGCATTGAAAACTTGACTCAGCGCGCCGCGGCATTGGCAGAAAAACGGCGTCAAGAAATGAGGCAGGCGCTACGAGAAAATCTGGCGCGTGTCTTGGATAACTCTCATGGTGCTGACCCCGACCGGGTTGCGCAAGAGCTGGCCTTGATCAGCGTTAAAGCAGACATCACAGAAGAGATCAATCGTCTGGCAGCTCATGTTTCAACCGCGCGCGGTTTGTTGCAGCAGGACGGGCCTGTCGGCCGCAAACTGGATTTTCTGACACAGGAATTCAATCGCGAGGCCAACACCCTTTGTTCGAAATCCCAAAATGCTGACTTGACGTCGGTGGGGCTGGAGTTGAAGGCAGTGATCGATCAAATGCGCGAGCAAGTGCAAAACGTAGAATAGTGACGGGAACTACATCATGGCGGATCGCCGAGGCCTATTAATCATTCTGTCCTCGCCATCAGGCGCAGGAAAGTCCACGCTGGCTCGCCGGTTGATGCAATGGGACTCGAATTTAGAGTTTTCCATCTCGGCCACGACCCGAGCCCCGCGACCGGGTGAGGAACACGGGCGCGAATATTTTTTCCTTTCTGAAGACGCGTTTAAACAACAGGTTACAGACGGTCAGATGCTTGAACATGCTCATGTTTTTGGGAACTTCTATGGTTCTCCCGCTGGTCCGGTGCGTGACTCGATTGATCAGGGCAGGGACGTTTTGTTTGATGTTGATTGGCAAGGGGAAGTCCAGATTCGCAATTCTGATCTGGGTAAGCACGCTTTGTCGATCTTCATTCTTCCGCCTTCGATCCCCGAATTGAGACGACGTTTGGAGGTTCGAGGTCAGGACAGCGACGATGTGATTGCGAAACGGATGCTGAAAAGCTGGGATGAGATCAGCCACTGGGGCTATTACGATTACGTACTGATTAATGACGATCTGGATGCAACCGAGGAAAAGCTAAAGACAATTGTCAGTGCAGAACGAATGCGCCGCATTCAGCAGCCAGGATTGCAGGAACATATTCGAACTTTGCAGGCTGAATTTGAGGATCAATAGATGACGTTTTATGCACTGGGCGACGAGAAGCCGCAGATTCATGAGGACACATGGGTGGCGCCGGACGCCAACCTCATCGGTAAAGTTGTACTCGAACAGGGCGCTTCGGTTTGGTTCGGTACTACTATTCGGGCCGATCATGAAGAAATTCGAGTGGGCGCCGGAAGTAACGTTCAGGAAAACTGCGTCATGCACATCGATCCAGGTTATCCGTTGACCATCGGCCGGAATTGTACGATTGGACACAAGGTGATGTTGCATGGTTGTGTGATCGGTGAAAACAGCTTGATCGGAATGGGTTCGATCATTCTGAATGGAGCTAAAATTGGTAAGAATTGTCTTATCGGCGCCGGTGCTTTGATAACAGAAGGCAAGGAAATTCCAGACAATTCACTAGTCATGGGCGCGCCCGGCAAGGTGGTGCGTCAACTGGACGAAGCCGCGGCAAAAAGCATAACGTTGAGTGCACTGCACTATCAGGACAATATGCGGAAATTCCGGGATCAGATGGCACCCGTTTCGTCCGCTGATCTGAAGTAACAGGCCGGAAAATGTCCAGCGAGTTGATTGATGAGTTCATTGCCGCGGTGCCCATGCCCGCACTAATGGTTGATCAGACAGAACGCATCATTGCAGCAAACACTGAATCCAAAACTTTGCTGGGACCGAATATTCAAGGGCGCCATTTCGCGACTATTCTTCGGCAACCGCAAGTTATAGACACCATCGAAAACAGTCTTCGCAGCAAAGGTCACACTAAAACCCGACATCTATCCAATGACGGAGCACAGGACACCACCTTTGAAGTAGAATGCCGATATATGAACGGAATTGGAGCCGTATCGGGTGGTGCGGTTTTGGTCGTGTTTCAGGATGTTACGCATTTAGAGCAAGCCAGTCAGATGCGTCGGGATTTTGTTGCCAACGTTAGCCACGAGCTTCGCACGCCTCTTACGGCACTGATGGGGTTTATAGAAACACTTCGTGGACCTGCTCGGGACGACGCGGCCGCACGGGAGCGTTTCCTCAAGATTATGACAGACGAAGCTTATCGCATGAATCGTTTGGTCGGCGACTTGTTGTCGTTAAACAGAGTCGAAAGCGAAGAGCGTGTAAGGCCGACTGAGCAAGTTGATATAAACGGGTTGCTTCAGTCGATCCTGAATGCACTGCGACCATTGAGTGACGACGCCTCGGTCGAATTATCACTGACCGCGCCGGAAGGGCCGGTGATGGTGACCGGTGACAGCGACCAATTGCGGCAGGTTTTTACCAATCTGGTGGAAAACGGAATAAAATATGGGGGTAGCGGCGGAAGCGTTGAGATTAAGTTAATCCCATCTGAAAGAAACATCGCTATTCGAGGACCTGCGGTAAGGGTGCAGGTTATTGACAAGGGTCCCGGCATAGACGCCGTCCATCTACCTCGTCTGACCGAAAGGTTCTATCGGGCCGACAATCATCGGTCCCGACAACTGGGGGGAACGGGTTTGGGATTAGCGATCGTAAAACACATTGTGAACCGGCATCGCGGACGGTTGCGTGTAGAAAGCGACCTGGGCAAGGGATCGGTTTTTACCGTCATTTTGCCACGCTGATTTTGTGCAATTTGGACCCCGGTCAAATATTCAAAGTGAATCTCAGCAAAATTCCGCAGTGTCATAATACTGTTACATCAGTGTCACAAAACCCTTACGGACGACTCATAGGGGTTCGCTCGAGATCATCATGGGGGTGATCACCTTCAAACATTCAGGGAGACTGTAATGTCCTTTGTAAAACTGTCGGCTTCCGCGCTGGCGATTGCTGCTGTTTCGGCCACCACTGCTGCTGCACGTGACAACGTCCAAGTTGCCGGTTCGTCGACTGTTCTGCCTTATGCGTCTATTGTTGCTGAGCTGTTTGGTGAAAACACTGACTTCCCGACACCTGTTGTGGAATCGGGTGGCTCATCAGCAGGCCTTAAGCGTTTTTGCGAGGGCGTAGGCGAAAACACCATCGACGTGGCGAACGCATCGCGCGCAATTCGTGAAAAAGAAATCAAGGCGTGTGCTGACAATGGCGTGACTGATATCATGGAAGTCCGCATCGGCTATGACGGCATTGTTTTCGCAAGCCAGCAGACTGGCCCGGCGTTCACAGCGTTCCAACCTTCAGACATCTACAATGCCATCGGTGCCAAGGTCATGAAAGACGGTGCACTGGTTGACAACAGCTTTAACACTTGGGCTGAATTCAACAGCGATTTGCCGGACGTTGAAATTGCGATGTTCATCCCCGGTACCAAGCACGGTACTCGTGAAGTGTTCGAAGACAAGGTTTTGCTGGCCGGCTGCGAATCGACTGGTGCTATGGAAGCTATGATCGCAGGCGGCATGAGCGAAGACGACGCTGAAGACGCATGCTTGGATGTTCGCGCCGACGGAAAATCGGTCGACATCGACGGTGACTACACCGAAACTTTGGCTCGCATCGACACGAACCCGAACGGTATCGGCGTGTTTGGACTGGCGTTCTATGAGAACAACACCGACAAGCTGAAAGTTGCAACGATGGGTGGCATCGCTCCTTCAACTGAAACCATCGCTTCGGGCGAGTACCCTGTTTCGCGTCCGCTATTCTTTTACGTTAAGAAGGTGCATATTGGCGTAATCCCTGGCTTGAAGGAATACGCCCAGTTTTTTACGGCTGATGAAATCGCAGGCGGTTCTGGCCCTCTGGCCAATTATGGCTTGGTAGCGGATCCTGAGCTTGCAAAAACTCAGGATGCAATCGCCAACGAAATTACCATGGGCTCGGGCAGCTAAGCCTGACATTGGTTAAAAATGCAGGGGCGGCACGCGTGCCGTCCCAAACTTCTTGAATAATTCCCAAATAGACCTGTGGGGGTGCCATGCCGATACTTTGGCTTATTCTGATCGTTTTCGCGATCGCGGCAGTCGGTTTTTTTCTTGGGCGGTCCCGCGCTTTGCACAGTTCCGGAGGCGACAGCCGGGGCTTGCACTCGCTTCCCTTTTATTACGGCGCAAATGTAGCCTTAAAAACCGCGGTTCCCGCATTTGGTCTTATGATCATCTGGCTGTTGGTTCAGCCGTTATATGTCAATTCTCAAGTGTCGGAGATGATCCCCGACTCTGCTGTCAAAGAGGGCTCGTCCCGCAGTTTAGTAATGGCCGAAGTTCGCCGAACTGCATCGGGCTTGAACAATGCGATTGCGCAAGGTCACCTGACCGAGGACATGGTAAATAACGCGCGTGCAGATATTACCGACATGACCCAACGCCTGAAGGACGCCGGGCAAGTCGTGACCGCTGAAATCACCCAGCCCGTTTTGCGAGCGGCTCAAAGCTATCGAACTCTGACCTCGACTGGCTATTCGATCATGACTGTCGGTGTAATATTGGTCGCATTGTTGGGTGCAGGTGCCGGTTGGTTGCAAACCAGTTCTGAATACCGGGCCAGAAACGTTGTGGAACAAGGGGTCAGCGTGCTTCTTTTCGGGGCCGCCTCAATCGCCATCCTCACAACGATTGGTATCGTGCTTTCACTTGTGTTTAACACTTGGGAATTCTTCAAACTGTACCCCGCGACCGAGTTCTTTTTTGGTACGACTTGGGCGCCAAGTTTTTCAGGTCGAGGTGGATCGTCATCACTTGGTATCATTCCTTTGCTTTGGGGCACCTTCTATATCTCGCTTGTTGCGTTATTGGTGGCGGTGCCGATCGGCCTGTTTGCCGCGATCTACTTAAGTGAATATGCGTCTCCGCGTGTTCGTTCTTTTGCTAAACCGATGCTTGAAGTTTTGGCAGGCATCCCAACCATTGTTTACGGCTTGTTTGCGTTGCTGACTGTCGGACCGTTGCTGCTTGGCGTTTTTGGTGATGAGGGCTTGGGTTGGATGAAGGCCGGAACTGCGGTCATGACAGCTGGCCTTGTCATGGGCATCATGCTCATCCCTTTTGTTTCTTCCCTGTCCGACGACATCATCAACGCCGTTCCCCAAGCTATGAGGGACGGGTCTTATGGCCTTGGCGCCACGCAATCTGAAACAATTCGGCAGGTTGTTCTGCCAGCGGCGTTGCCGGGTATTGTAGGCGCGATTCTTATGGCTGGCTCGCGTGCAATCGGTGAGACGATGATCGTTGTTCTTGGTGCAGGTGCTGCTGCAAGGCTCAGCCTCAATCCGTTTGAAGCAATGACAACCGTCACCGCCAAAATTGTAAGCCAGTTGACTGGTGATGCCGACTTTGCCTCGCCCGAGGCGCTGGTTGCTTTTGCGTTGGGTATGACACTTTTCATCCTAACGCTGGGCTTGAATATCTTCGCCCTTTACATCGTGCGTAAGTACCGGGAGCAGTACGAATGACTGATGCAAGCATGCAGAACCCTAAAACGGGTGGACATGGTGTTTCTCTGACCGCTGCCGATGCCCGCACTCGTAAACGAGCCAATGCGGAAAAAAGGTTTCGCGCTTACGGAATTGCGGCCATCGCCACCGGTTTGTTCTTTCTCATTGTGCTCTTTGCTTCGATCCTTTCACAGGGGATACCTGCGTTCACAAGGACTGTGATTAGTGTTGAATTCACTTTGTCTCCTGCGGAACGCGACGAAGCAGAAAGTACTTTGTTCAAGACCAAAGCATATTCAGATCTTTTTATCAGATCACTGAACAACGAATTGGCGGAAAACGGAATAAAGGTTGATTTTGACGAAGCGGCAATTGAGCGTCTTCTTGGCAAAGTCGGCGGTACGATCCGGACTTTCTACAGCGAAAATCCGGACAAATTGGGTGAACCAATAGAATTCGATCTGGCTGCTTCAAGCCGTGTGGACGGATACTTCAAAGGCAGGGTGTCCAGAGATACTATTCAAGACAGTCGGTTTCTTCAAAAAAGCGATCTGGACCTTGTAGACGTGTTGGAAGAAGCCGGCATAATCAAACAGGTTTTCAACTGGCCGTTTATTACCGGTGCTGACTCGGGCGTGGATAACCCCGGTGGTGCAGGAATTGGCGCATCGGTTGTCGGCTCGTTCTTCATGATGCTGGTCGTGCTTGGCCTGTCGCTGCCAATCGGAGTGGCCGCATCGATTTATCTGGAGGAGTTTGCGCCGCAGAACCGCTTCACTGACTTGATTGAGGTGAACATTTCGAACCTTGCGGCCGTGCCATCCATCGTATTCGGCATTCTGGGTCTCGCGGTCTTTATTCAGTTCATGCACCTGCCGCAATCAGCGCCTTTGGTTGGTGGACTGGTGCTTACGCTGATGACTTTACCGACAATCATCATCTCTACCCGCGCGTCACTTAAGGCGGTGCCACCGTCGATCCGAGACGCGGCGTTGGGGGTAGGGGCATCAAAAATGCAGGCAGTCTTTCATCACGTGCTGCCGCTTGCAGCACCAGGTATCTTGACTGGGACTATCATCGGACTTGCTCAAGCCTTGGGTGAAACCGCCCCGCTTCTATTGATTGGAATGGTTGGTTTCGTTGCTCGCGGTTACCCAGATGGTTTCCTTGCTGGTTTCACCGAGCCAAACTCGGCCATGCCAGCACAGATTTATACCTGGGCAGCCCGCGCAGATGTCGGTTTTTACGAGAAAGCCTGGGGCGGGATAATCATTCTTTTGATTTTTCTGCTGAGCATGAACATCATCGCAATTATCCTACGCCGCCGTTTTGAACGCCGCTGGTAAAAAGGGCCATCCCAATGAACGACATGTCGCGAGTGGAGAGACAAGTGGACACCAAAGAAATTAAGTTGGAGTGCCGAGACTGCCAAGTTTACTACGGTGACAACCACGCCATAAAAGATGTTAATGTCGATATCGAAGACAAAACGGTCACCGCATTCATCGGCCCTTCTGGTTGCGGTAAATCGACTTTCTTGCGCTGCTTGAACCGGATGAACGACACAATTGATATTGCCCGTGTTGAAGGTTCGTTCAAACTGGATGGCGAAGACATTTACGACAAGCGGGTCGACCCGGTGCAGTTGCGCGCCAAAGTCGGCATGGTCTTCCAAAAACCAAACCCGTTCCCCAAATCGATATACGATAACGTCGCATATGGCCCACGAATTCATGGCCTTGCCAAGAACAAAGCGGAACTTGATGAAATCGTAGAGAAATCTTTGCGGCGCGGTGCAATTTGGGAAGAGGTTAAGGATCGGCTGCATGCTCCTGGCACCGGTCTGTCAGGCGGTCAGCAACAACGTCTATGCATCGCCCGGGCTGTAGCAACCGAACCCGAAGTTCTGTTGATGGATGAACCCTGCTCTGCCCTGGATCCGATTGCGACAGCGCAGGTGGAGGAGCTGATCGATGACTTGCGGTCGCGTTACTCAGTTGTCATCGTGACACACTCGATGCAGCAAGCAGCGCGTGTTAGTCAAAAGACGGCGTTTTTCCACCTTGGAAATCTCGTGGAATTCGGTGAAACCGGGCAGATTTTTACCAACCCCGAAGACCCTCGCACCGAAAGTTACATCACTGGCCGTATTGGCTGAACATAGGTATTTGGATATGACCGAACAACACATAGCATCAGCTTTTGACCGCGACCTTGAAGCGATCCAGGCTCATATTATGAAGATGGGTGGGTTGGTCGAAGCAGCCATCATGGGTGCTGCGCGCTCGTTGGAGATGCGAGATGAAGAGCTTGCTCAAGAGGTTAAGCAAGGCGACAAGGCCATTGATGATCTGGAAGAGGTAATAAATGAAGAAACCGCGCGACTAATCGCATTGCGTGCACCCACCGCCAGCGATCTGCGTCTGGTCCTTTCGGTTTTGAAGGTTTCTGCTAACCTCGAACGTATTGGTGATTATTCTAAGAACATTGCCAAACGTACCTCGGTACTTGTGAACACCTCCGAGATTAACGGCAGTGCGGCTGCACTGCGGCGTATGGCTCGCGAGGTCGAACGCATGCTGCGAGATGCTCTTGATGCCTATATTCAGCGCGATGCAGAACTTGCCAGAGATGTGATCGATCGAGACGAAGAAGTCGATCAAATGTATAACGGTCTTTTCCGTGAATTCTTGACGTTCATGGCAGAGGACCCGCGGAATATTTCCGCCTGTATGCACCTACATTTCATTGCAAAGAATATCGAACGCATGGGTGATCACGTGACCGCAATCGCAGAGCAAGTCATCTATCTTGTGACAGGGGAAACTCGCACCGAGCCGCGCCCCAAAGCCGACGTGACTTCGCAAACTTTTTAGGAGTACAGGACGATGTCCGCGGATCGGCCAACTGTTTTGGTTGTAGAAGATGAATTGGCCCAACGCGAAGTTTTGGCCTACAACCTCGAAGCCGAAGGCTTCAGCGTGTCAAAGGCGGCCAGCGGTGACGAAGCGCTATTGTTGGTCGATGAAGATAACCCAGATATTATCGTTTTGGATTGGATGATGCCAAACCTGAGCGGCATCGAAGTGTGTCGCCGGTTGAAAACCCGACCGGATACTCGGTCGATCCCAATTATCATGCTCTCGGCGCGTTCTGAAGAAGTTGACAAGGTTCGTGGATTGGAAACGGGTGCTGACGACTATGTGGTCAAACCTTATTCCGTAGTTGAATTGATGGCCCGAGTGAGGACGCAATTGCGACGGGTGCGTCCGGCCACAGTAGGATTGCGACTTGAATTTGATGATATCATTCTGGATTCTGAAACCCACAAAGTTAGCAGGGGTGACAAACCCTTGAAACTGGGTCCTACCGAGTTTCGACTATTGAGCACGTTCATGGAAAAACCCGGTCGTGTGTGGAGTCGCGAGCAACTATTGGATCGAGTTTGGGGGCGCGATATTTACGTGGATACACGCACAGTGGACGTCCATATCGGAAGGCTCCGCAAGGCGCTGACGCAGCATGGTGGTGAAGATCCCGTACGTACGGTTCGTGGGGCTGGCTACGCTCTTGGCTGAAAACTAGCGGGGCAGGGCGTCTTCGGTTTGTGCCTGGGATGCCAACCAGTGCCGGAACTGCCGCAGAGAATGATTTTCAGACTTTTCGCGCGGCCAGACCAAGTAATATGAACCGAGCGTGTCGACCGCCTTTGGAAAAGCCGCAATTAGTTTTCCTGTGGCCAGATCTTGTTCGACTACATAGTTCGGTATCAAGGCGACCCCAAGTCCATGAAGGGCAGCCTGATTAATTGTTGAAAACTGATCATGGACCGTTCCGGGCAAAGGGTGGGGGGCATCCACACCCATTTGAGCAAACCACTCCTGCCAAGCCTTTGGCCGGGTCTGAATGTGTAATAATGGAAATTTCAGCAAGTCTTTTGGCGCCGCAGGAGTGCCGTTTGGCAGAAGTTCGGGTGCACACACAGGCAGAACACGCTCCATCTGCAATAACAACCGATCTGTTCCTGGCCAATCCGGTTCGCCAAAATGCAAAGCAGCATCAAAGGGTTCCGAGGCAAAATTGAACGGCCGCAAACGCGTCGACATATTTATCGTTACATCTGGATGCAGACGTGCAAAGTCCGGCAGTCTTGGAACCAGCCAGCGCATTCCGAATGTAGGTAAAATGGCAAGGTTAATGGTGCCGCCAACAGACGCGACATGTAATTTTAGCGCCGCTTGAGCGATCTGCGACAACGCTGGTCTAATTTGTTGGACGTAGTCTTGCCCCGCTTTCGTCAGCATCAAACGCTTGCGGTCGCGACGTACCAGATCCGCGCCAAGGAGCGTCTCAAGTGTTTGCAGTTGCCGGCTTATCGCGCCTTGCGTTAAGGCCATTTCCTCTGCAACAGCAGATGCAGAACCAAGCCTGTCGAGTGCTTCGAGTGCTCGCAAGGCGGAAATTGAGGGTAGGATAGGGCGCCCAACTTTGATCATCTATGCGTTTTAGTCATGAAAACATGAGAATGTCTCGCTGTTTTTTGAGGAAATCTCAGATTAGACTGTTGGAAGCCTTTTGATTTGCGGAGATGTGACATGAACGCGCCCGACCCGAAACCAACTTTGCGCGCTAAAGATGCACCTGAGCTTGGCGTTTTTACGTGGGATGATCCGTTTCGACTTGCCGATCAATTGCAAGAGGATGAACGCCTTATTGCAAAGAGCGCGCGCGCTTATGCGCAGGACAAGTTGCAACCGCGCGTCACGCAAGCCTTCCAGACTGAGGAAACCGACCCAAACATCTTCCGTGAAATGGGTGAAATGGGTTTGTTGGGCCCGACGATACCAGAAGAGTACGGAGGGATCGGAGCAGGCTATGTTACCTATGGTCTTGTCGCCAGGGAAATCGAGCGTGTTGATTCCGGTTACCGTTCGATGATGTCGGTACAAAGCTCTTTGGTGATGTATCCTATTTATGCGTATGGCAACGAAGAACAACGCCGGAAATACCTTCCGAAATTAGCCAGTGGCGAATGGATCGGATGTTTCGGATTAACCGAGTCCGAGGCTGGTTCGGATCCCGCAGGCATGAAAACCCGAGCGGAAAAGATCGACGGTGGATACCGATTAACAGGCAGCAAGATGTGGATATCAAACGCACCGATCGCTGATGTTTTCGTAGTCTGGGCCAAGTCTGACGCGCATGACGGTAAAATCCGGGGCTTTGTTCTGGAAAAAGGAACCAAGGGGCTGAGTGCGCCTAAGATCCAAAATAAACTGAGCCTTCGTACTTCTGTTACTGGCGAAATTGTGCTGGACAACGTCGAAGTTGGTGAGGATGCGCTTTTGCCAAACGTCCAAGGTCTGAAGGGGCCATTTGGGTGTCTGAATCGTGCGCGATATGGGATTAGCTGGGGTGCGATGGGGGCAGCTGAAAGCTGTTGGCACTCTGCGCTTCAATATGGGCTTGACCGGAAGCAGTTTAATAAGCCGCTGGCGCAGACTCAGCTGTACCAACGCAAGTTGTCGGATATGCAGACTGAAATCGCACTTGGGCTGCAGTCAAGCCTTCGGGTTGGTCGGTTGATGGACCAGGCCGAAGCTGCGCCAGAAATGATCTCGATCATCAAGCGCAACAATTGCGGCAAGGCTTTGGACATCGCGCGGATGGCTCGGGACATGCATGGCGGTAACGGAATTTCGCTGGAATTCCATGTCGTGCGTCACATGGTCAACCTAGAGACTGTGAATACATATGAGGGCACACATGACGTTCATGCGTTGATACTGGGGCGTGCGCAAACCGGGCTGCAAGCTTTCTATTGAGGCGACAACAATTCGCGTAATCAGTATTATGTTAAAACAAGATGTATCCTAAACATGTACACTGCTCAAACTAACCTGTTGAATCACATGGAAAAGAAAATGATTTCATGAAGTTGAGCGGTAAAACTGTTGTGGTAACCGGTGCCGCCTCTGGAATTGGCAAAAGTTTGGCGCAGCGCTTTTCATCTGATGGCGCAAAAGTCGTCTGTGCCGACATCGATGAGCCTGGCGCACACTCACTCGCTTCTGAAATTGGCGGTCACGCTTTTTTTTGTGATGTGTCCAACGAAAGTTCTATTAGCGATTTGATTGAAGCCACAGAGGATCAAGTCGGCACGATCGATCTGTTCTGCGGTAATGCAGGAGTTTTAACACTGGGTGGCGTCGATGTTCCCGATGATGAATGGGACCGTATTTGGAAGATCAACGTGATGTCTCATGTTTGGACGGCGCGACATCTGATCCCACGAATGACGGCGCGAGGGTCTGGTTATATTTTGATAACGGCATCTGCTGCTGGGCTTTTAAATCAACCGGGCGCAGCACCTTATGCGGTTACAAAGCACGCCGCGATCGGCTTTGCCGAATGGGTCGCTCTAACATACAGAGACCAAGGTATTCGAGTTTCAGTGCTGTGTCCGCAGGCTGTGCGGACGGATATGATCCGAGGTCACGAAGATTCAGTCGCCGCAATTGATGGAATACTCGAACCTCAAGAAGTGGCAAGTGCCTGTGTAGAGGCAATAACTGAAGAGCGGTTCCTTGTGCTGCCTCATGAGCAAGTAATGGATTATTTTCAGTTTAAGGCCGTGAACTACGATCGCTGGATAGACGGAATGTCTAAAATAAATCAGAAGTTTAATCGCTAAATCTAAAGTCTAACTCTTTTTTTCCTCATCAGACCTTCCTGCGCGACCGAGGCAACCAAAACACCGTCTTGTGAATGAATTGACCCTCGGTTGAAACAGCGCCCCTGCCCTGTCCAGGGCGCGTCCATTGAATAAAGATGCCAGTTTTCAAATTGGATGGGGGCGTGAAACCATATTGCATGATCGAGGCTCGCCATGTCGACCTCTCCTGTGAACATGGACAGCCCGTGCGGGCGCAATCCAGATCCCAATAACGCCATGTCCGAGGCGTATGCCAAAAGCAGATGCTGTGTTACCTGATCGACTTCAGAAGCGGCCGCCATGCGAAACCAGATGTGATGATGATCGGCGGCTACTTTGGGTGTCAAGATATCCAATGGCCCGACCTCGCGGACTTCGATCGGACGATCACGCAAAAGTTCTTTGTGTAATTTTTCGGGAACACGGTCCAGATAAGCCTGGCGTAATTCAGTCCTGGCAGGGTGTGACTCTGGTGGGCCAACAGATGGCATAGGATGTTGGTGATCCCAACCTTGGTCTTGGCAGTGAAAGGAAGCTGACATGTTGAGAATCTGCTTTCCATGCTGAACAGCGATCACGCGACGTGTGGTAAAAGAACCTCCATCTCGCGCTCTATCAACTTGATAAATAACAGGAATAGATGGATCTCCGGGTCGTATGAAATACGCGTGCAACGAATGGCAGGTACGATCATCTACTGTTCTGTAGGCCGCTGCCAGCGCTTGTGCTATGACTTGGCCGCCGAATATCCGGGTAGGCGTTTCCCCACCCGATCCTGTTCCTCGAAATAGGTCGACCTCAAGTGACTCAATGTCGAGCAAATTCAACAGGGTACGTTCGGCTTCGGTCATTCGTTACTCTCCGAATTAGTTGATCCGTCGGTAACACCTGGAGGATGATCAATCAATCAAAGCTGCATGGACAAGTGCTTTCATTTCAGCGCGCGATGGATAAGAACTGGACGGCGACAATTGGGTAAAGAAAATGGTTGTCAGGTTGTGAAACCAATCGATCCAGAAATAGGTCGAAGCCATTCCTCCCCAACCAAAGTCGCCAACCGATCCGGGAACTCGAATTCGTGCCGGGTCTAAAACGACGGCGCCACCCAGACCGAACCCTGTGCCGTCCATGGGTTGTTCCGCGAAACTACGTGGACCCATAGAGGCGATATCTCCGGGCAAGTGGTTGCGCATCATGAAGTCGATGATGGTAGGTGCTAGAAGACGAATTCCGTTGACCGAGCCTTTGTTACGCAGCATTTCTGCGAATATCGCGAAATCGTCGATAGTGCTGACAAGCCCGCCTCCTCCTGAAAATGTAGTTGCACGTTCAAAAGGCGATGAGCCGGGCTCGTCGACCAATCTAAGCGTTTCTGAACCAGAACTGGCTGCGTTCAACGCCATCGCATCACCTTCGAGTGGCGTGTAGAGTGATGCAAACCTGTCCCCTGCCCCTTTTGGCACAGAGAAACCAGTCTCGTTCATTCCCAATGGTTCAAATATGTTTTCGGCAAAAAAGTGTTCCAATGTTTGCCCTGAAACAACTTCGATCACGCGACCAATAACGTCGATACCGACCGAGTACTCCCAGCGTTTGCCAGGTTGAAACGCAAGCGGTAAGCAGGCTAAAGCCTCGATTCGTGTCTCAAGAGATCCTTGATCCGGTGAAAACATCAGATCTTGCTCATTCATCGCCTCAGGTAGGATACCCGGGTTGAACGGATAACTCAGCCCACTGGTATGAGTCAGTAATTGATGCAAAGTTGGAGTAGGCGCCGCCTCGGTCTGATTTATGTCTTTTGCGCCCGCAACGAGTGCTCGCATCGCTTGAAACTGCGGTAAAAACTCCGATACTGGCGCATCAAGATGAAGTTGCCCGCGTTCTATCAACATCATCAGCGCAACTGTAGTAACAGGTTTGGTCATCGAATAGATGCGCACTATGCTGTCGCGGGCGAACACCAAACCCTGCTCGACATTTCGTTTACCGCAGGAATGAAAAAATGCCTCGTTGCCAGCTTGCAGCACCAACATTGAACATCCGGGATATTTCCGTTCATCTACATAGCGTTGCATCCAGTTTTGAATTTGATTTAGCCTTGATGCATCAAGCGCCATACTTTGTGCCCCCGTCGTTAGCCGTTTGAGATAATCTTGCCGCGTGACGATAAATAGTGACAGCAAATTCAAACAATGACCGGATATATTCAGGTAACGTATTGCTGACCTGATATGGTGGCTCCAAGTCAGTTTAAATATCGGAGCGATTCCCCAGCACCTACCGCAAAGACGGAGTCAGATCATGGCGAATAAGATTGAGTTCCTTTACGATTTTTGCAGCCCCAACGCATTTCTCGCATACAAAGTATTGCCGGAATTGGCCCGACGTAATGCCGTGGAACTGCGATTTACACCGATCCTTCTGGGCTTGGTGTTCAAATCCACAAACAATCAAAACCCGTTTGAGGCCTTTTCGGAAAACCGTCAGAAAACGGCTTACCTGACCCATGATCTACATCGCTTTGCGCGTCGACGAGGGTTGACGTTTCATATGAGTCCACACTTTCCAATAAACACCAAATTTGCCATGCGTGGGGCCTGGTATGCTCAAGGAAAATCTTGGGAAAGTAGGTATATAGACGCTGTTTTTGATGCAATATGGGTGCACGGACAAAAATTGGACGACATAAATGTCTTGATAGAGGTCGTGCAAGAAGCAGACTTGCCTGCCCGCAAGATTCGAGAGGCGGTCACCAATTCCGAAATCAAGCAAGCGCTGAAGGATCAAAGCAAGTTCGCTGTGCGCCGGGGTGTGTTCGGAGTGCCAACTCTGTTTTCAAGAAACGAAATGTTCTTTGGGAAGAATAGTTTGGGAAACCTTGAATTAGAGCTGATGGCAACAAGATGACTGGGTCGCGTCTAATATGATGCGGCTTCACGTTCACTGGCTGTCCAGTGCCGCCAAGCCATGTTTCGCAAAAATCGGCACATATGCGCCAAACTTCTGGGCCCGGACAGGGTCTGATGCGTTGCCATCCAGCGACCTTTTGTAGACTCCCTGTAGTATCCCTGCCATTCGAAAAAAATTAAATGCCAGATAGAAGCCAAAGTGTTCGATCTCCTTACGCCCACAACGCTTACAGTAGTCCGCAACAAACGCTGCGTCTGATGGCAAGCCAAGCGCCTCGCGGTCTACACCTGCCAACCCGCGCCCTTCCTTTCCGGGTGGCAATTGCCATTGCATAATCACCGCCGCCAGATCTGCATAAGGATGGCCGATGGTAGATAGCTCCCAGTCCAAAACTGCCACACAATCTGTGCCGTCCTGCTGAAACAACAAGTTGTCGATCCGGTAGTCGCCATGGACCAATGTACGCTGTCCATCATCTTGGGGCAGTTCGTGGTCCAACCGAGAGATCAAGAGATCCATATCCCCGATCTGTTCGGTCTGCGTTGCACGGTATTGTTGTGTCCATCGGGAAATCTGTCGTTCAAAGTAATTTCCGGGTGGCCCAAAGTCGGATAGCCCCACAGCGTCGATGTCGACCATGTGCAGCTCAGCTAAAACACGGTTCATTTCATCCATAATGCCAGTGCGGGTGGCCTTGTCTACTCCATCCATGGTTGGGTCGACGAAACTGCGCCCTTCACGGTATTCCATCACATAAAAGGCTGATCCTATGACTGCGTCATCCTCACACAGCAAGTACATCTCTGGCACAGGAACTTTGCTGTCCGCCAAAGCAGATTGCACGCGAAATTCACGATCTACTGCATGGGCGGATTTAAGAAGTACGCCAGCAGGTTTGCGACGCAGAACAAAAGACTGGTCAGGGGTTCGCAACAAATATGTTGGGTTTGACTGACCGACATCGAACTTCTCTGCAGAAAGCGGCCCTTTGAAACCACTCAGGTTTTTCTCAAGATAACCTTCTACTGCTCTGATATTAAGTGTATTTTCCTGAGGATTCATGTTAGCCTCTTAACTTGAAAAAATCCACTTGCCATCAAAGGGCAGCAGCAAAGATGTTGTCTGCGGTCTGAACATTAATACCGCCCGAAACCGGAATGACCGCTCCGGTTACATAGCCGCCGCCACGTCCGCACAGAAACAACACGCAGCCGCCGATATCTTCGGGGTGCCCGACCCTTCCCAATGGCACAGATTGGCCGACCTTTTCCCTCTTGTCCTCATCTTCTGTGGCAAAAGCGGTCATTCGGGAAACGAACGGCCCTGGAGCAAGCGCGTTAACGGTGATCCGGTAAGGAGCTAATTCCTTGGCCATGATTTTTGTAAGGTGCAGCACCGCTGCTTTGGAGGCTGAGTAGCTGTACGCGCCGTCACCCATCGGCACCTCACCCATCACGGACCCAACGTTCACAATACGCGCGGGGTCCTCTTCTGTAGCAGAGCTCATAAGTAAAGGAAGCAGCCGTTGGGTTAGTTCAAATATCCCTGCTACGTTTACTGACATTACTTTGTCCCATGCGGAATATGGGAACTGCCCCATAGGTGCGCCCCAACTAACACCGGCATTATTCATAAGTATCTCAAGCTTTTGAGTGCGCTTGTTGATCTCATCCACCAGCGCAGCGATGCCTTCCTCACTGCTTATGTCTCCGGTAAATCCTTCTGCCGATCCCGGCGCGTCGAGCGCATTTAACTCAGCCGCGACTGCCTCACAGGCGTCGCCTTTGCGTGAAGCTATCAAAACATGCGCTCCGGAACGCACTAACGCCTCGGCCGCCATTCGACCTATTCCGGTCGCCCCGCCAGTTACAAGGGCTGTTTTTCCATTGAGTGAAAACAGGGTCTCGGGCGTCATGGTTACTCCATTTCTTTAGCGTTTGCGTTGAAGGTCCTTGCGGCACAATGCAAGCATCTAACTTGACAACGCTCAACAGTAATCCAACGATTTCATTTCCAACGAGGCAAGAGGCAAGAGGGACTAATGAAGGCATTACTGAGCGTCACAAAGGGCGGACCTGAAACGCTGGAGCTGACCACCCTGCCCGATCCGAAGCCAGCCAAAGGCGAGCTATTGATTCGTGTTCACGCCACGGGCGTCAACTTTCCCGATACTTTGATGATCCGTGATCTGTATCAGATCAAACCACCCCGCCCTTTTGCTCCAGGTGGTGAAATTGCAGGGGAAATAATTGAGCTTGGCGAAGATGTAACGGGATATACTCGCGGCGACCGGATACTTGCATTGACGGGACACGGAGGGTTTGCGACCCACCTAACATTAAACGCTTCCATGGCGGTAAAGATCCCGCCTGATATGTCGTACCAAGATGCTGCCTGTTTTATTTTTACTTACGGCACATCGTATCATGCGCTCAAGGATCGCGCCGGATTGAAATCGGGCGAAACCCTTTTGGTCTTGGGTGCCGCTGGCGGAGTCGGGTCTGCGGCAATTCAGCTTGCTAAAGCCTCAGGCGCGCGTGTGATCGCTGCAGTCTCATCCAACCAAAAGGCTGAGTTCTGTCGTAAGCTGGGCGCGGATGAAACGCTAGTCTACGCTCGTGATTTGGACAAAGACGCCCAAAAAGCATTTTCTTCTGAAATCAAATCGTTGGCCGGCGGTGACGGAGTGGATGTGGTCTACGATGCCGTGGGAGGAGATTATTCTGAACCGGCCTTGCGCGCGATGGCGTGGAGCGGGCGATTTTTGGTCGTCGGCTTTCCAGCGGGTATTCCCCGTATTCCGCTAAACCTTTCTCTCTTGAAAGGCTGCCAGATCGTTGGAGTGTTTTGGGGCGCTTCTGTTTTTCGGGATCCAAAAGGACATGCTGAAAACATGAAAGAGTTATTCAATCTGTATCAAGCTGGAAAAATCAAACCTCAAATCAGCGCGACCTTCCCGCTAAGCCAGGGCGGTAATGCATTGGAAGCCCTTGAGAGCCGCTCTGTTCTTGGAAAAGTCGTCGTCACGATGGACAGCGTGTGAATTTGTTCACAGTCACGCGTGGCATATTGATCCAGAATGAAAAAAATCGTGCCGACCTTATAGCGAACTGCCTGCTGGACGCCCCCACGTTTCGGGTTTATCACGAAAAAAATGGGGATGGTTTGTAAATGACGAAGATACTGGTTCTGAACGGCCCAAATCTGAACATGCTAGGCATGAGACAACCAGAGTTCTATGGCCGGACTACACTGAAAGAGGTTGAAGACCTTTGTGTCTCGCATGGCGAAACGCTTGGCCAAAGTGTGTCGCATCTTCAGTCCAACCACGAAGGAGTGTTGATCGACGCAATTCATGCGGCGCGTGGCGTTCAGGACGGAATTGTTTTGAACGCCGGTGCTTATACTCACACTTCGGTCGCGTTAATGGATGCGATCGCCTCAGCCGAGGTTCCCGTCGTCGAAGTACACATGTCAAATATTCACGCACGTGAGACTTTTCGGCACACGTCATATATCGCCCGAGTTTCTATCGGACAGGTCTGCGGCTTTGGCGCGCAAAGCTATGTTATGGCATTGGATGCTTTGGCGGCATATTTGTCGAAGGACAATGTGGGATGAATTTAACCGAGTATCTCAACTTTCTCAGCTACACAAAAACGCTTGAAGAGCTTTGGGATGCTCATTGCCGGCAGATGTCCAACTATGGTTTCGATCGCCTGTTGTACGGGCACACACTATACCGAACCGAAACATCGCTGGGTGATCCTGAGGATTTTGTGATCCTTACTAACCACAGTAACGACTACCTCGAAGGATTTGTGCACTCGGGCCTTTATTTTCATGCTCCCATGTTGCAATGGGCCTTGAAGAACGAGGGAGCAGCCAGCTGGCGCATGATTCAAGAGATGGCGTCCAGCGGCGCGATGACCGAAAAAGAGCGTCAGGTTTATGAATTCAACAAATCCAAAGGTGTGACGGCTGGATTCACGATCAGCTTTAATTCGGTTTCGATGCGGTCAAAAGGCGCGATCTCCATGGCGTCGTATGGAAACCAGACGCAGGATGAAGTCGATGAAATTTGGAGTAATCATGGCGATGATATTCTGTTGATGAACAACATCGCCCATTTGAAAATCCTGACCCTTCCCTACAACGCACCCAACCGCGCGCTGACAAAGCGCCAAAGGGAGGCCCTTCAGTGGGTCGGCGATGGCAAGACGACGCAAGATATCGCTGTTTTGATGGGGCTGACGTCTGCCACAGTCGAAAAACACCTTCGTCTAGCGCGCGAAGCACTTAGTGTTGAGACAACGGCTCAGGCTGTATTAAAGGCATCGCTTCAAAATCAGATGTTTGTAATGGAAGTTTAAAGGGTTTTTAAAGCCCAACGCGCAAGTTTACCTTAGGTAAGGAAATCATGACTTCCGAATCTTATAGAAAAATTGCAGATTGATAATGTTCCGTGAGTGGTGGCTTTAGCCAGGGAACGTTTTGATCGGATCTTTGCTATACCAAAGCTCTCTGATCGCTCTGATTGAACGGCGTCTATTCGTCCGCGTCGTTTCGTTGGAATCCCGGGGAGCCCTGTCCATCCCCATCATGCGGGGCTCCCCTTTTCCATTTCTAAAGCATTGAAACCTTTGTGAAAGACAAAAGAAAACCGGCCACTTAGAAAGTGACCGGTCTATCTGGCATCGCGGTTCTGGTAGGACCGGAAGCTATTTTAGCCTTGTGCCGCTTTTGCGACTTCAGCAGCGAAGTCTTCTTTTTCCACCACGATTCCCTCGCCAACTTCCATGCGAATGAAACCGGTGATGGTCGCTCCTGCTTCTTTTGCAGCTGCTTCGACGGTCAGATCCGGGTTAACGACAAACTGTTGGTTCAACAGAGTCGATTCGGCCACGAACTTCTTCATGCGTCCCTCGATCATCTTTTCGATGACCTGCTCCGGCTTTCCGGACTCACGGGCGATGTCCATCTGAACCTGCTTTTCTTTTTCGACAACAGCTGGGTCCATGTCTGCTTCAGACAAAGCGGCCGGGTTCACAGCGGCAATGTGCATTGCAACCTGTTTACCGATTGCTTCGTCTCCACCTGTAAGCGCGACCAAAACACCGATTTTACCCATGCCGTTTGTTGCAGCGTTGTGGACATAAGATACGACCGTTTCGCCAGACAGCTTTGACATGCGGCGGACTGACATGTTTTCGCCAATGGTGGCGATCTTGTCAGTCAGTGTGTCCGCAACCGATTTCCCGCCCAGGTCAGCGGCCAGCAACTCTTCGACGTTGTTAACGCCCTCTGCCGCGTAAGTGATCTTTCCAACCATTTCTTGGAATTCGCCGTTTTTTGCAACGAAGTCGGTTTCTGAATTCACTTCGACAGCAACGCCATTGCCACCGTCGACGTGAACCGCAACAAGACCTTCAGCGGCGGTGCGACCGGATTTTTTGGCCGCTTTAGCCAAACCCTTGGTGCGGAGCCAATCCACGGCCTCGTCCATGTTGCCGCCGGTTTCGGTCAGCGCCTTTTTCGCGTCCATCATGCCTGCGCCAGTCGAGTCGCGCAGTTCTTTAACCATTGCTGCTGTGATTGCCATCTTTTGGCTCTCCTCAATTCAAACGGAATTGGGGCAGGTCATACCCTGCCCCATATGTCAGTTACGTGACGGGCAGCTTATGCTTCGGCCGAGGCTTCAGGTTCCGCAGAAGCTTCTTCAGCGACTGCTTCCTCAACCGGAGCTTCTTCAAACTCACCCAAGTCTACACCAGCGGCGCCCAACTGTGCTGTCATACCGTCAAGCGCAGCACGAGCCGCCAGATCGCAGTATAGGGCGATCGCACGGGCTGCGTCGTCGTTTCCAGGAATGATGTAGTCCACACCGTCAGGCGAACAGTTCGTGTCCACAACCGCCACAACCGGAATTCCAAGCTTGTTGGCCTCAGCAATTGCCAGAGCTTCTTTCTTGACGTCGATGACGAACAACAGATCCGGAACGCCACCCATCTCACGGATACCACCTAGCGAAGCCTGCAGCTTCTGTTGGTCGCGTTCCATGCCCAGACGCTCTTTCTTGGTTAGGCCTTCGGCCCCCGCTTCCATGGCTTCGTCGATTTGGTTCAAGCGGTTGATCGACTGAGAAACAGTTTTCCAGTTGGTCAAGGTGCCGCCAAGCCAGCGATGGTTCATAAAGTACTGAGCCGACTTTTCGGCGGCGTCAGCAATTGGCTGAGCTGCCTGGCGCTTGGTGCCGACGAACAGAATACGGCCACCTTTTGCAACGGTATCCCGAATAGCTTGTAGAGCCTGATCCAGCATTGGAACGGTCTGAGTCAGGTCCATGATGTGGATACCATTGCGCGAGCCGTAGATGAATGGGCCCATGCGCGGATTCCAGCGCTGTGTCTGGTGACCAAAGTGTACGCCAGCTTCAAGCAACTGACGCATAGTGAACTCGGGAAGAGCCATGCTATTTATTCCTTTTCCGGTTTACGCCTCGGCGGGGGTGAAAGAAGCGGATGCTCCAACCGGCGGTCTTAGAGAGGATGTCTCCCTCAAAAAGGCCAAACCCCGCCTGCGGTTTTGAATAGCGCGCGTATAAGGTACGATTTAATGCTGCGCAAGTGGCAATCAGCCTTATTTTTCGAGCTTTGCAAATGCATGCCCGTGACGCACAGCTTGCTCACAGTGAGCAGCCAGCGCCTTGCGGTCCGCAAAGTCGCTGACCTTTGCCGGTGAATGGTAAATCAGTTCAATCGAACCTTGCTTTCGTGCGCCAAGCGTCTTGAGCAAATGGGGTGCAAAGTCCATGTCCCCCCACCAGCCGTAAAATCGTTTGGGTTGCCCAACCGGCGCGTGAAAAACAACCGAGACGGGTTGAACATGCATGAAATCGTGTAGTTCTTCAGTGAAGAATGCCGCGAAAAGTGTTGTTTTAAAGGGTAAAACGCGCAATCCATCTGTGGAAGTGCCTTCGGGGAAAAACAGTAGTTTGTGTCCGGCTGTAAGGCGCTCCCGAAAAATCTGAGTTTGTTCCCTGGCTTTCTTAGGGTTTCTTTCGATAAAAACTGTGCCAGTCGCGCGGGCAAGCCATCCTATACCAGGCCAATTCGCCACTTCGGCTTTGGAAACAAAATAGACCCGCTTGCGGGCGTTTAACGCAAAAATATCCAACCATGATGAATGATTGGCGACAACTGCGCCGCGTTCAGCCATCAATTGCCCAGTGCTGGAGAACCCGATTCCCAAAACTCGGATTGCGTTTCGACAGACAAACTGGGAAATATGAGGCGTGATTGGGCGCTGAACCCCGAAAAACGGGCGTTCGATCAGACGCACGGCCAGCAAAATGAGCAAGCCGCCAAACACCAAAATCGCTAGGGGAAGGCCGCGCAAAAAAACTAGAGCCCATTCCAGTAGGCCAAGCTCAACAGGTTCCGGGGCATCGTCACTGTTCCATAAAGGTGCGTTCACCCGATCAGGCTCCACCGTAAATACGTCGCTGGCGTTCGTTCATTCGTTCAGTATCCAAAACTAAACAAACGTCTGTCGTGTTGAAGGCGTGGTCGATAAAGGCGCCCTCGCCCACGAAACCGCCCAAACGTAAATAAGCTTTGATCAGCGAAGGCACTTGTAGCATAGACGCTCGTCGGTCCAGCGATTCCGGCCCGACGATATTCATGTTTTGAAACACACCGGCCTGCGCCCTGACCCGCAAATCAGGAGGGGCCAGATGGTTGTGATGCAACATGGAAAGAGGTTGCGCCAATTCCTGAACATTGGTTCCGTGGAAACTGGCTACGCCGAAAAGGACCTCGATCTTTCGTTCAGCCACATATTTAGCCAATCCATTCCACAAATGGTACATGGCTGTTCCCCCCCGATAGTCCTTGTGCAGACAGGATCGCCCAAGTTCCAAAAGTTTCCGGCCGCCTTGTTTTAGCACGGTCAGATCGTATTCATCCTCTGAATAGAATTGGCCTATGTCTGCTGCACGATCATCCGGTAACAGCCTATAAACACCGACAACTTCGCCTGTCATGTCATCGTAAACCAACATATGATCAAAATACGGGTCAAACCGATCCTTTTCCAACCTTTCAGAGTGATCAACCATTTCTCCGCCACCGCCGAGTTCTCGTACAAAAACATCATAGCGAAGGCGTTGCGCCGCTTTGATCTCCGCATCGGTTTCGGCGAGTTTGACAGTGAATGAAGGGCCGGCATCGGGCATTTGGTCTGTCCGTCGTTCAAATTATACGCTGATACTTCAGTTTTCTCAGCGAAAGCAACATACGGGTGTCTGGTGAAAGTTGTTAACCTTTTCTAAACCAGTTTCACGGATCAAAGACCGGCATCAGGGCTATGCGTGTCCCGTCAATCACCACTTTCCCCTGCTCGCGAAAGTTTACGGTGATCTTACCCGCGATGTTGGACTGAACCTGTCCAACGCCCCAATCGGGAAAATCGGGGTGACGGACATACATGCCCGGTGCAAGAATAGCATTAAAATCTGTCATGCGGTGTCTCCGGTCCGGCAATGGCAGGTCTAACAGGAGTTACGCATGGGTGACATCGACGTCAACCTGGCCGAATTGGTCGGGTCCCGGATCTGTCATGATCTGATCAGCCCTGTAGGTGCGATCACTAACGGTCTGGAATTGTTGGATATGGTCGGTTCAGTGCAGGGTCCTGAGATGGAGCTGATCTCGGGTAGCGTCGGTAATGCCGCGGCGAAGATTCGGTTTTTTCGCGTTGCTTTCGGGCCAGCTAGCGATCAGCCATTGGGCAAATCGGAAATCGGCAGTTTGCTGAAGGATGTCGAAAACGCAGGGCGTTTGCGGGTTCACTGGTTGGTGGCGAATGCTGTACCGCGTAATCAGGCGAAACTAGTGTTTCTTGCACTTATGTGTATTGAAAGCGCAATGCCCTTGGGCGGAGAAGCCACAGTTGAAAAACAAGATAACGGCTGGACCGTATGGGGAATGGCCGACAAATTGCATCTGGACTCAGATCTGTGGAAGTACCTTTGCACTGGGCGCCTTCCCCATAAGATCATGCCATCGCAAGTTCAGTTTGCGATGCTGCTGAAAGCAGCCGCATCGCACGGCAGCAAGGTCACGGTCGAGACAAGCTCGACCCGTGTCGCAATTCGATTTTAGGTGCGGGTTGTACCGTTCCCACGCACCAAATATTTAAAACTCGTAAGCTGAGCTGCACCTACCGGCCCTCGGGCGTGCATCTTTCCAGTTGCGATTCCGATCTCTGCGCCCATTCCAAACTCTCCGCCATCTGCGAATTGGGTCGAGGCATTGTGCATGAGAATTGCGCTGTCCAGGCGTTCAAAGAAACGCTCAGCCGCCTTGGCGTCCTCGGTCATAATACAGTCCGTATGATTTGAACCAAAGGCTCGAATATGATCGATGGCCGCGTCGATGTTAGCGACCGTTTTTGCGGCGATGATACTGTCTAGAAACTCCTTGCCCCAATCGTCTTCCGAAGCAGCGATGCATCCATCAATTACCAATGTGCCTTCGGCATGAACCTCGACACCGGCAGCCAAAAGGGCAGCGATTAAATCTCGGCCTAGGGTGTCTGCAATGTCCTGATGTACCAACAGACATTCGGCAGCACCGCAAATTCCTGTGCGGCGAGTTTTGGCATTCAGGACCACATCCAATGTCTTTTTGGGGTCGGCCGATTTATCCACATAGATGTGAACGATGCCTTCAAGATGCGCGAACACTGGCACCCTTGCTTCGCGTTGTACAAGGCCGACCAGGCCTTTTCCGCCACGCGGGACAATGACGTCCACGTAATCGGTCATGGTCAGGAGTTCCTGCACAGCGGTCCGATCCCGCGTTGGTATCAATTGAATCGCATCTTCCGGCAGGTTCGCGGCCTTTAACCCCTGGACGAGGCATGCGTGAATAGCCTTAGAAGAATTAAAGCTTTCAGATCCACCGCGCAATATTACTGCATTGCCCGATTTCAAACACAAGGCACCCGCATCGGCAGTTACATTGGGGCGACTCTCATAAATAACACCGATAACACCTAGCGGAGTTCGGACACGTTGAATGTTGAGGCCTGAGGCCATATCCCATTCCGTCAGAACTTCACCCACAGGGTCAGGTTGATCTGCGACAGTTCGCAACCCGTCGACCATGCTTTGAACGCGTGCTTCATCCAGCATCAGGCGATCCATCATAGCTGGACTCAGACCCTTGTCTCGTCCGTATTCTAGATCTTTTTTGTTTTCTTCGATGATTTTAGCGCGATTGGTCCAGACAGCCTCGGCCGCAGCGATCAAAGCAGCGTGCTTACGTTCAGCAGAGGCAAAGGCAAGCTCCTGCGAAGCCGCTTTGGCGCGCTTTCCAAGATCGGCCATCATTGCGGTAATGGTGCTAAAGTCCTTCATCTCATGAACCTTTCAGGTCTTCTTTGTGTTATTCTAGCAGGTGCAGCCGTCAGAGCGCCAGATCGTCGCGGTGAATTAAGGCAGCTCGGCCCGGATACCCTAGCGTTGCTTCAATCTCAGAAGACTTACGGCCTTTTATGGCATCAGCTTCTTGCGCAGTGTACCGGCTCAGGCCCTGTGCCAACCGTCGTGTGGAAGGGTCAAGAATTGCCACCGGATCGCCGCGTCCGAAGTTACCAGAGACTTCGACGATCCCAGCAGGTAACAAACTTTTCCCGTTTTTAAGTGCCTTTGCTGCACCATCATCGACCACAATCTGACCTCGGGGCTTCATCGCCGAAATCCAGCGTTTACGAGCAGCGTGCGGATCCAGCTTAGCAGTAAACCACGTGCTGCTTGACCCATTTTCCAAAGATTTCAGAGGGTTAAGAACCGATCCTTCAGTAATAGCCATCGCGCAACCTGCGGCTGTCGCCATTTTTGCGGCCATAAGTTTCGTTTTCATACCGCCCTTGGACAATCCTGAACCAGCGTCGCCAGCCATGGCTTCGATATCGGGAGTGATTTCGTCAATCACATCAAATCTCGTCGCGGCCGCATTTTCGTTTGGATTTCCGGTATAAAATCCATCCACGTCTGACAATAAAACAAGCTGGTCAGCGCCCACTGTCACAGCTATTTGCGCCGCTAATCGGTCATTGTCGCCATACCGGATTTCGTCTGTAGCTACAGTATCGTTTTCGTTGACAATTGGAACGACGCCCAGCCCCAGTAGAGTTTCCAGCGTAGCCCGTGAATTCAAATAGCGTCGGCGATCTTCGCTGTCTTCCAAGGTTACCAAAACCTGTGCGGTTGTGATGCTGTAGGGATTCAACGCCTCTTCATATGCGCGGGCCAACCGGATCTGACCGACGGCCGCCGCAGCCTGAGACTGCTCCAATGGCAGATTTTCCAGCGGGAGATTAAGAACCTCGCGTCCCAACGCGATTGACCCAGATGAAACTAGAATGACGTTTGCACCCTGCCCCTTTATCCAGGCTACATCTTGTGCCAGTGACTGCAACCAATCGCCTCGCAACAAACCAGTTTTGCGGTCCACCAACAGAGCTGATCCGATCTTGACGACCAGACGTCGGGCTTTGCTTAGGGTTGCCAAGGCAGTGCCTCCTCAGAGGGTTTCTGGCGCAACCTGTTTTCGTCGATTTGGGCGCGCAAAGCACGCAAAACGTCGGTGACTCCCAAAAGAGCAACTCCGGACATGGTCATTACAGGACCACCGACCGCCTCTTGCAATACTGCAACGGCAATTTTCTGTTCCTCATTGTTCAATGCATCGACCTTGTTCAAAACCGTGATCCTTGGTTTTTCAGCTAAGGCGCCGCCATAAGCTTCCAACTCTCGGATGATGGTGTCATAATCCTCGGCAATGGTTTCAGAGGTTCCATCAACCAAATGTAGCAATACCGAGCAGCGTTCGACATGACCTAAAAAACGGTCTCCAATTCCTCGCCCCTCGTGAGCACCTTCAATCAAGCCCGGAATGTCGGCCACGACGAATTCGACATTGTCTACGCCAACAACACCCAAATTGGGGTGAAGTGTCGTAAACGGATAGTCAGCGATTTTTGGGCGGGCATTCGATGTGGCTGCCAGAAAGGTTGATTTGCCGGCATTCGGCAGGCCCAGCAAGCCAACATCAGCGATCAGCTTCAAGCGTAACCAGATCGTTCGTTCGATCCCAGCCTGACCGGGATTAGAGCGGCGAGGCGCTTGATTGGTTGCGGACTTGAAGTGGAGGTTTCCGAAGCCGCCGTTCCCACCTTTGGCCAGCAGAAATCTCTCACCTATCTGAGTTAAATCACAAATGACAGTTTCTTCGTCTTCATCAAGAATTTCGGTGCCGACCGGCACACGCAAGATTATGTCGTCACCGTCTTTACCAGTGCGTTGCTGCCCACGTCCTGGTTGACCGTTTTTTGCGAAAAAATGTTGCTGATAGCGGAAATCGATGAGCGTGTTCAACCCATCCACGACTTCGGCCCAAACCGATCCACCCGTACCGCCGTCGCCGCCATCAGGCCCACCATATTCAATGTACTTTTCGCGTCGGAAACTGACGCAGCCATTGCCTCCGGCGCCTGACCGGATGTAGACCTTTGCGAGATCGAGAAATTTCATGACTGTCCCCTACTGCAAAGGCCCCATCGGCCACAAGTCAGAGTTTTTTACTGTAAGTCCAGGTGGGCACATTCGCGTCGCGTGCCACCGAATAACTTTCTGCATCGCCAAGATACTGGAACCCGCAATGCGTCAATACTTGGGCTGAGGCAGGGTTATCCTGAAAAACACTGGCGAACATGTTTGAGTTCTGTAACGGATTAGCGAGAACCAGTGCTTCGACGGCCAAGGACGCAATCCCTGTGTTCCAATAGATCGGTGCGACCCAATAACCAACTTCGGACTGATTGCGATCCAGCTTTTCCAACGAGATCAGACCGATCAGCTCAGGACCGCCATCCTTGGTTGCATCCATCACCCAAACATCCTCGTCCCGTTCTTCAGCCATGGAACGGTTAACAAAGGCCTCGATCGAGCCCGGTGGAAGCGGATGAGGGATAGACGTGGTCATACGCGCCACGCGTTCATCACCTGCGTAGTGTTCAATGAGACCCATATCCGATCTGCGCAAAGGGCGAAGATCGAACCGCTCGGTTTCGATGACCGGCTGGTTTATTATTGTCTCAAGTTTCATGAGTTCGTTCCTCCTCCGAACAACACAAAAAGTACGGACGCAACAGTAAGACTGGCCAACGTCCACATCAGATATTTTTCAACCGGTCGTCCTTCAACCGCATGGGCTATTCTATCGCCAGCAAAAGTCCAGATCGGGTGCAAAACAACTTGGCAAATCAACAAACAAAGAGCGATTGTTAACGTCGCGTTAAAGCTGGGAGTACCGGCGGCAACGAAGCCCGTGAATCCTGCAATTATCATAGCCCAGGCTTTTGGATTAAGCGGATGGACGATCAATCCGGCCCAAAATCCCGGCACGTTTCCATCGGCATCAGAGCGTGACAGGCGTAAGTTCGCGATTTTCCAAGCCAGCCAACAAATATATGCCGCAGAAGCATATTTCAGGATCGTAAAAACAATTGGAGCCTGATCTGCCACTTGCATAAGGCCAAATCCTACTGGCCAGATGATCAGCTGCTTGCCCAAGATGACACCGGCCACAAATGGCAGCGCAGCGCGAAAGCCGTAGCGCGCGCCGGTTCCAAGCAGGACCATATTGGCAGGCCCGGGCGTACCAACCTGGCTGGCAGCAAAGATAAGAAAGCTGGTGGTTGCGACTGTCATCTGGGTGTTCAATCAGGAATGCGTTAAAACGAGAAAGGGGACCGGCACTTTCTGCCGGTCCCCCATGAATTTTTCTTAAACCTTCTGGGTTTCGGCTTACTCTGCGGCCTCCGCTACTGGCAAAACCGAAATAAATGTGCGGTTTTTTAGTCCCTTATGGAACTTCACGGCGCCATCCACGGTTGCAAAGATTGTGTGGTCCTTGCCCATGCCTACGCCTTCGCCCGGCCAGAACTTGGTGCCGCGTTGGCGTACAATGATGTTGCCCGCGATGGCGGACTGACCACCATAAAGTTTTACGCCAAGGCGACGACCCGCTGAGTCGCGACCGTTACGGGAGGAACCGCCAGCTTTCTTATGTGCCATTCTCTCTCTCCTTAGCCTTTGGCCAGTTCTTTGGCCTGTTCAACCCATTCGGGTTTCACTTTGATGGCCTCGATAGCAGCAATCTGCTCGTCCGACAAGGCGGCCAAAGCAGCAAAGCTCTCGATGCCTGCTTCTGCCAATTTCTTGGCGGCAGCAGGGCCAACGCCGTTCAACTTGGTCAGATCGTCAGCAGCGCCAGCTTCCGGAGCTTCAGCCTTGGCCTCCGCTTTCTTCTCAGGCTTTTTCGCTGCCAGAGCAGCCTCGCCTGCAGGTGCTGTACCTGTTGCAGCTTTAACGCCCGACTTGTCCGCGCCCGACGACAAGATGTCGGTGATCTTGACCAACGTCAGTTTCTGACGATGTCCGACCGTCCGCTTCGAACTGTGTTTACGACGGCGTTTCACGAACTTGATGACCTTGTCACCTTTAACTTGTTCGATCACTTCGGCTTGAACTGCCGCACCATCAATGAACGGCGCACCGACCACGGGAGCCTCACCCCCAAGCATCAGAACGTCGTTGAATTGAATTGTTTCACCTGCGTCTGCAGCAAGTTTTTCAACGCGGAGCATGTCGCCCGCTTGAACCTTGTACTGCTTGCCGCCGGTCTTCAGGACCGCAAACATGTGTTAATCCTTTTCAAAACCGCGTTCTGTGGTCCCCGATTTACGGGAGTTTTGGCCGCTGCCACCTCGAACTGCGCGCCCTTTTCGGGCTGTGTGGATGACCCTGAGGACACGCCTTTCGGGTCAAATAATAACGATACCCGGCGCGGTTATTCCGGCCGGGATGCAGGCTTATCTAAGCATTGCAATTAAATGTCAACCGATTTCGAGTTCAAAGCTCAGATGAGTCAATCGCGCGAGCTACGGCTTCGCCCAAACGATAATAAATTCCGTCGATCATGAAGTCGAACCCCTTGAACAGCGCTTCGTTAAGCGCCTGCCCAGTTTCGGTTCGCGAAAAGGCAATATTTTCTCGCATTTGCGCTTTGCTCAGAGGTTGGTAGGCCAAAAGCAGAAAGGAATACACCCAGGTCTCAGTTTCGACAGCCACTTCGCCTTTTTGTTCCATTAGCTGGTTCAACAGCAAGTCGTTTTCCATTGGAAAGCCTTGACTATTCGAGATGCCGAGAAAGAAATTGTAGTCCGCGCTAAGCGATCCCTGCACGTTCTGCTCAATCAAGTCATTAACGTGAACGTATTCGTCGATTAGTAAGTAGAATTCAGTTTCGCGGTCGAATTGGCGATAGGCCTGTCGTGCCATATCGTCTATGGCATCGTCCATAAGGGCCATTCGTGCCGAATTTTCGAGTGAAATAATGGTCTGCCCCAATTCACTTTCGAAAAAAACGGTCGCCTGTTCTATTTGTCCTTCATTCAGATATTCTCCGACCGTTCTGATCATCTGATCGTGCATCCAGACCGGATCGTAGATGTCTTCGACCTCTGCCTGAAAGTATGAATCACCGTTGCCGTCGAGCACGGTGTCGATCAATACTTCGCCCTGCTCACGGCCTTCTTTTCCAATTATTTCTATTACCTCTTGCAACTGCATGGCCTGCATCAGCCGATCCAACTTTTCATCGGCTGCAAGCGGGGAAGACCAAAAAGCGATGGCCAACACATTGTAAAACAAGCGGCGCATCAAATATCCTGAGCAGGCCGCAGTTCGGACATTCTTGAAGCCAAAACCTCAAATCGCATGGCCATGATTTCATATTGAATTGCGTTCAACAGCTCGTAGACCTCCTGCATCAAAGGCTGTTCTAGGGCCAAAACATATGCATCGACATCTTCATCGGAAAAGTCTCTGTACGTGTAAGCCGCCCCTGCCAAGGCAGACAATTGAAGTGCGCGCCGCATCTCGGGTTCTTGTTGTTTCATCATCTGGCGTAACTCGTCGCCACTCATTTGAAGTTCGATTACGCCGGCAGCACTGGCCGCAAGCAGGAAACGGACCTGAATTTCCTGCAATGCCCTCAAGGATGTTCCACTAGCGTCGACAGCTCGGTTCATGCGCTTAAGGCTTTCAACACGCATCGAGCCTTCTTTGATCAAATCCGAAACGATCTCCTGCCCTAGGTCCTGTTTTTCGTCCTCATCTTCATCCATGTGGGAGGCGTTTTCGGCCTCGACCAGACGCTGACCAAGATCGGAAGCATAAAATTCAACCGCATGGGACAAAGCTTCTTCGCTTAGCGTCTGTTCAAGTATAGAAACGGCTGTTTCGTGCATTTCCTCAGTGTCGAACACTTCTTCGGTCAGGCGTGTCCAGTCAGAGCCAAAGCCGTCGGGATCGATCCCCAGCATTTGTGGCGCCGATGCGCTCGCAAGTGCGATGCTCTCTAATGCGACGTCAAATCCAGTCGTTGTCAAAAACGCCTCAATCCTGTCACGGCTGGCCGCCGATGCGCATGCTGCAGTCAGGCAAAGAATTGCGACGGACAATAAGTACGGAAGAATGGTATAGCGCTTTGAGTAAGTCATAAATGTGAGCCTAGGCGTTTTCCGCCCGCAAGCAATGGAAAATCCCGGCTAGCGGGAAATCGGGAATTTTCTGCTTGCACCCCTGCATGATCCTCACTAAATCGACGCCTCACAGACCCCCGCGGAGAGGTGCCGGAGTGGTCGAACGGGGCGGTCTCGAAAACCGTTGTGGGTGCAAGCCCACCCAGGGTTCGAATCCCTGTCTCTCCGCCACAACTTTTTCAAAAACTCAATTTCTCCTTCGGCAGTGACAAGCGTTTTGTAACTGTTCGTTTTCGAAGTGGCATGAAGTCGCCGTCCCAAACGTACCCGATCAGCGCTGTGTGGCTCAATCTTGTTCTTTGACCGAAATACTCCGGTTTTCCCCTTTGCAAGTGGCTAGTTTTCTCTCAATTCGACGAAAAGCAGAACTCAAAGGAGATCCCAATGTCCCGCCTATTACTTGTTCTAGTGGTCGTCGTTGTCGGTTTCGGCGCCTACTTCTACCTGAGTCAACCAGAACCTACCCCTGCCGAAAAACTGCAGTCTGCGGCCGAAGAGGCTGGCGAAGCCGTAAGTGAGGCGGCATCTGCAGTCAAAGAAGCCGCTGGAGAGGCAGCCGATGCCGTAGCTGACCAGGTAACTGAAACGGCCTCATCTGTTGCAGATCAAGCCAGTGAAGCCGCCTCTTCGGTGACGGAACAGGCCACCGATGCCGCGAATTCAGCGGCAGAACAAGCAGAAGAAGCTGTTACGCAAGCCGGCGATCAGGTCGCCTCACTGACCGATCAGGGTCAGGACCTTTTCAACTCATGGGTCGAAGAAGGGAAGTTGACGGCGCAGAATTTTGACTATGACGCTATGGTCGAGGCAATCCAAGACAGCACCCTTTCACAAGAGATCAAGGCGCAAGCTGTAGCAATTCTCGACGAAATAAAAGCTGCCCCCGAAACAGTGGCTGAAAAGATCCAAGAACTGCGGACTTTGTTAACTCAGTAAATTTCGCATGAGATAAGGAAGGCCTGTTTCGGACCACCTTAAATTCTCGGCTAAGTACCGACTTATGCGGCCATTTCTGTGGCCGCACATCTTGACCGCGCGGAACACGGAAGAGACAAATTTTGTTGGTTGTTGCGAACATCCAAGTGCAAAAAACCTTTTGACGTTTGGACAGACAACAAAAAGGCCTTAAACTTCAAGCAGATTGTTAAACAGGTAGTTTTTGTTGCGGAGCTGCAAGGATGAAATTGTTCAGGTTCACAAAGATTGTTCTAGGCAGCACACCCATAAATTTCTGTTCATTCACATAGGCTTGTGATTCACTTTCGCAAAACAACAGGCGGGAGTGGGAAATTGGCGCGATCTGACATGAGCGATTTGGA